>JBFINV010000008.1:0-18415 GCA_041611015.1 Acidimicrobiales bacterium
ACAAGATCGGCTTCGGCGGCACCCTGCTCATCGAGCCCAAGCCCCAGGAGCCCACCAAGCACCAGTACGACTACGACTGCGCCACCGTGCACGGGTTCTTGGATCGCTACGACCTCACCGCCGAGTACAAGGTGAACATCGAGGTGAACCACGCCACCCTGTCCGGCCACTCGTTCCACCACGAGGTGGCCTACGCCGTCGAGAACGGCATCTTCGGCAGCGTGGACGCCAACCGTGGTGACCCCCAGAACGGCTGGGACACCGACCAGTTCCCGAACTCGGTCGACGAGCTCTCGTTGGCGATGTACGAGATCCTGCGCGCCGGTGGGATGGAATCCGGCGGGTTCAACTTCGACACCAAGCTGCGCCGCCAGAGCGTGGACCGCACCGACCTGTTCCACGGCCACATCGGAGGCATCGACACCCTGGCCCGGTCCCTGCTGGTGGCCGAGGCCCTGCTCGACGACGGGGCCCTCGAGTCTGCCCGAGCCCAGCGCTACGCAGGCTGGGAGAGCGGCCTGGGCACCGACATCATGGCCGGGTCCATCGACCTGGAGACCCTGGCCGACAAGGCGGTCGCCGAGAACCTCGACCCGGCACCGGTCTCGGGTCGCCAGGAGCATCTGGAGAACGAGGTGAATCGGGTCATCTGGCAGGTCGAGTGATCGTCGCCGGCGTCGACTCCTCCACCCAGTCCACCAAGGTCGAGCTGCGCGACGTCGACCGCGGCGAGGTGGTGGCCCGGGCCTCGGCGTCCCACCCGCCGACCGAGCCCCCCGTGAGCGAGCAGGACCCGGGGGCCTGGTGGGCGGCCCTGGTGGAGTGCTTCGACCGGCTGGGCGAGCAGCGCCGCGAGGTGGCGGCGTTGGCGGTCGGGGCCCAGCAGCACGGGCTGGTGCTGGTCGGCGTGGACGGGCACGTGGTGCGCCCGGCCAAGCTCTGGAACGACACCACCTCCGCGCCCCAGGCGGATCGTCTGGTGGCCCTCGTCGGTGCCGAGGCCTGGGCCCGGTCCTGCGGGTCGGTGCCCGTCCCGGCGTTCACGGTCACGAAGCTGGCCTGGGTGGCCGAGCACGAGCCCGAGCTGCTGGATCTGGTCGAGCTGGTCCAGCTCCCCCACGACCATCTGACCTGGCGCCTCACCGGGCGGTCGGTCACCGACCGTGGCGACGCCTCCGGTACCGGCTGGTTCGACCCGGTGGCCGGCGGCTACCGCGCCGACCTGCTGGCGCTCGCCGGGGACGGACTCGACGCCTGGGTCCCCCGCCTGCCCACCGTGCTGGAGGCCGACGAGGCGGCCGGCACCGTGAGCGCCGAGGCCGCAGCGGCACTCGGGCTCGGGGACGGCGTCGTCGTGGGTCCCGGCACGGGCGACAACATGGCCGCCGCGCTGGGGCTGGGGTTGGAGGCTGGCGACGTGGTGATGTCGCTCGGCACCTCGGGCACGGTGTACGGGGTCTCCGAGAGGGCCACCGCGGACCCGTCGGGCGCCGTCGCCGGATTCGCCGACGCCACCGGCCGCTTCCTCCCGCTGGTGTGCACCCTGAACGCCACCAAGGTGACGGACACCGTGGCTCGCTGGCTCGGCACCGACGCCCCCGGTCTGGCCGAGCTGGCCCTGGCGGCGGGTCCCGCGGCAGGACCGGTCCTGGTGCCGTACTTCGACGGCGAGCGGACCCCGAACCTTCCGGATGCGTCCGGGACCCTGATCGGCCTGCGCAACGACACCAGCCGCGAGGCGCTGGCCCTGGCCGCCCACGACGGGGTCCTCTGCGGGCTCTTCGGCGGCCTCGACGCTCTCGACGCCGCGGGCGTGCACACCGGTGGCCGGCTGCTGCTCATCGGGGGCGGGGCCCGGAGCGAGGCCTACCGGGTCCGGGCGGCGGCATTGCGAGGCGGGCCGGTCCTGGTCCCCGACGACGACGAGACCGTGGCCACCGGCGCCGCGGTGCAAGCCGCCTGGGTGCTCACCGGCCGCTCGCCCCGCCAGCTGGCAGCGGACTGGGGCCTCGGCGCCGGGTCCACCGTCGACCCGCCCGCGGGCGTCGACGGCGCCGACATCCGGGCCCGGTTCCATGCGGCCGCAGCCAGCGGCTGAGCGCTACCCGAGTACAGTCGCGGGCCACGGTTCCGAACAGGGGGTGACAGTGGAGAACGACACGTGGGTGGTGTCGACCGGCGTCAGCGAGCGGTTCCCGTTCTACACCCGAGCCAACGTCGGTGAGGTCTTCCCGGATCCGGTCGCGCCCTCGTCGTTCTCCTACGCCATCTACCACGACGGCCGCCCCCAGGGCAGCGAGCTCGGCTTCCGCAAGGCCTACGAGCGCATGGGTGTCTTCACCGCCGACGAGTACGACCCCGACGACTGCCAGTTCCTCGGTGTCCACAACGGCTACTGCTACCTGAACGCGTCGATGATGCGGCTGATGGGTCACCGGGCACCGGGGATGACCACCGAGGACGTGGACCTGGCCTTCTTCGGCGACGCCCCCGGGGTACCCCCCTTCGTCGAGCAGGAGGGCGACACCCGCCCCGAGCTCACCGCCAAGATCGGCGAGGTCTTCCAGTGGGCCCTCACCGTGCACGAGCTCGACGACGTCCGCGCCGACGAGAAGAAGGTGGACGAGCTGCGGGCCAACCGGCCGGACGCCTCGGCGATGTCGGACCGGGAGCTGCTGGAGACCAGCCGGAAGCTGTACGACGACCACTTCCCGGACCTCTTCGCACAGCACATCTTCGTGAGCATGCTCAGCACCTTGCCGGTGGGGATCATCAGCTCCGTCGCCGAAGCCGTGGGCCGCCCCGAGGCCACCCTCCAGCTCATCGGCGGGTTGGGCGACGTCGAGTCGGCGGCGCCGTCGAGCGCCATGTGGGAGCTGGGGCGCCTCGCCCGCTCGTCGGAGGCCCTGACGGCCATGTTCGACGCCGGGGTCGGCGGGCTGCTCGAGCGGATCCGGTCGAGCGAGGACGACGACGCCGTGGCGTTCTCGTCGGCGTTCGACCAGTTCCTCTACCGCTACGGGTCCCGGGGACCCAACGAGTGGGAGGTCCGCTGCCGCACCTGGGAGACCGACCCCGACATCGCGCTGGCCGCCATCGACCGGATGCGGCTCACCCCCGACGAGGCCGCGCCGAACCTGCGCCACGCAGAGCGGGCCGCCGAACGCGAGCGGGTGGGCGCCGAGTTGGCGGCGATGATCGAGGCCGATGCCGAGGCCCACGGGCAGTTCTCGGCCGCCTTGCGTGCGGCGACGGTCTTCATGCCCGGCCGGGAGCGGACCAAGACCAACTGCGTGAAGCTGATCCAGGAGATCCGCATGCTCAGCCGCGAGCTGGGCCGGCGCTGGGTCGACGCCGGCGCTCTGGACGAGCCCGAGGACGGGTCCTTCCTGACCCACGAGGAGCAGGAGCGCGAGCTGGACGACCCGGGCAGCCATCTCGAGCTCATACGGGATCGCAAGGCCCGGTTCGCACAGCTCCGAGCCCTCGAGGAGCCGTTCCTGTTCGTCGGCGAGCAGCCCCCGCCCGACACCTGGCCGCCCCGCCATGCCCCCCGGCCCACGGCCTCCGCCGGCGACGTGCTCCAGGGCATTCCTGGCTGCAGCGGCACCGCCACGGGTCGAGCCCGGGTGGTGCTGGACTCGGCCGACCCGACCAACCTCGAGCCCGGCGACATCCTGGTGGCTCCCATCACCGACCCGTCCTGGACGCCGCTGTTCGTGCCCGCGGCCGCAGTGGTGGTGAACGTGGGCGCGCCGCTCAGCCACGCCATCATCGTCAGCCGGGAGCTGGGGATCCCTTGTGCGGTCTCGGTCACCGACGCCACCTCACTCATACCCGACGGGGCCCTCATCGAGGTGAACGGCGACACCGGGGCGGTCACCATCCTCGAGACCTGAGGGCCCGGTGACGGGCACCGGCGTCGTCCGCAGCTGGGGGGTGCTCCTGGTGGCCGCGCTGGCGGCCGCCGCCTGCGGCTCGGCCGACCTCGCGGTGCGGGTCGACGCCGAGCCGGTGTCGACTCCGACGCCAGCGGCCACGGCCCGACCCGACGCGTCACCCACACCAGCGCCCACCGCCAGACCGAACCCGACCCCGACGCCCACGACGACTCCGTCCCCGACCCCCGAGCCCACGGCCACGCCCACCCCCACCCCCCGGGTGGTCCACGAGCAGGAGTTCGTGCCCTTCGGCTCGGTGGGACCGATGGTGTTGCATCACCCGGCTCGCCAGGTGGAGCTGATCGGCCTGCACGAGTCGGGCCACGACGGCTCCCAGCCGATCTCGCTGGCGGACACCGCAGCCACCTCTGCGATCCTCGAGACCCGCCATCGGGACACCGACCCGGCGAGCGCAGCCGACGTGGTCGTGGCCCCCGACACCGAGATCCGGGCCCCGGTCACCGGCACGGTCACCTCGGCGGGCACCTACGTCCTCTACTGCGACCACCGCGACGACCTGCTGTTCATCGAACCCGACGAGCACCCTGGCTGGCAGCTCAAGATCTTCCACATCGACGGGGTGATGGTGGGCCCCGGTGACCGGGTGGAGGCCGGGGTCACCGTGATCGCCCCCCGGGCGACCCAGCTGCCGTTCGAGTCTCAGGTGGACGAGCTCACCGCCGAGCCCTCCTGGCCCCACGTCCACATCGAGCTGGTCGACCCCAGCGTGCCCGACCGGCCCACCGGCCCTGGCTGCTGAGGGCGCGAGCCGGGACGCCGAGCCGGCCGTCCTGGCCGGCCCCGACTGCCGAGCAATCTGTGAGAACAAATTCGCGCGATATTTGTTCTCACAGATCCGGAGGGCGACAGCGAGGGGGTCAGTCGGCCCGACGCAGGTGGGCCCGGAAGCGCTCGCGGTGCTCGAGCACGTGATCGACCCGCTGCTGGTGGGCGGCCCCGATGGTCTGGTGGCGGCCCCAGCGGTGGTCCCGCTCCGCCATCTCCCACAGTCGCTCGCGGTCGTGGTGCAACTCGGCGATGGTGGCCGCCCTCGACTCGGGATCGATGTCGGCCGAGTGGGTGGTGACACCGAAGTGCCGCTGCAGGGCCTTGACCGCGGGGTTGGGGTAGGAGACGACCGGCACGCCGGCCGACGCCATCTCGGGGTACGAGGTGCTGGTGTCACCCTGGCGGTGGTTGCCGACGAACAGGTCCAGCTCCTTCTTCATCGTGGGCAGCAGCGTCTCGCGCAGGTCGACGAAGCCGCGCAGGTCGAAGGATTCACGCAGGCCGTACTCGCGCAGGCGCTGCTCCAGCGGATTCTTCAAGGGACCGTCGCCGAACACCGAGTAGCGGAACGGCACCCCACGCTCACGTAGCGACCGGGCGATCTCGGCGATGTCCAGGGGGCTCTTCATCGGGTCGAGGCGGCCCGAGAAACAGAGGTGCAGTGGCTCGTCGCGCAGGTAGCGAGCCCGGTGGGCAGCCATGTCGTCGTCACCGGCGGGTTCGCCGTCGCGGATGCGGGTGTCGATGAAGGCCAGCCGGTCCCGCGCCCACCGGGCGAAGTAGTCGTAGGTGGCGAACTGGTTGCTCTGGATGCCCGCCGCCTCCTTGACGTCGCGGATCTGGCGCCGCCGTTCCCGTTCCACCCACAACAGGCCGCCGAGCTTGCCCTTCAGACTCCGATCCTCGGTGAGGAGGATGATCTGGCGGGCGATCCCCGGCGGGTAGTCCGAACCCCGCAGCAGCCGCAGGCTGGGGTGGGAGATGATGTGGTGCAGCCCGGCGATGCCGGTCTCGAGAGGCATCAGGCACATGGCCATCGGGGGGAAGTCGGCGGCAGAGACCTTGGCGCGGTCGAACAACACCGCGTTAACGGGGAGATCGTCGATGTCGACCTCGACCTCCATGTCGAGCAGGCGCCGGGTGCCCACCTCGAGCTGGTACCGAACCTCGCCGGGCCACCGGTTACCGAACTCGGTCATCACCTCGAGGTACTTGTTGCTCATCGCCAGGGTGCGCTCGTCGATCACGAAGGGCCGGTAGCCCATGCCCAGGACGAGCACGTCGTCGCCGCTCTCAGTCATCCTCCTCCTCTCTCACCGCGCCAGGATACGGCCGCCCCCGGGGGCGCCAGCCCATCCATCGGCAGCGCCTCGGCCACCGTTACGGCCCCGGTTTCCGATTCGGGAACGCTCAGGGTCCTGGTTGGCGAACGAACGTCGGCGCCTGTGCCGTAGCCACTTCACGGTGCGGAAATGGCGGCCTGCATCCCGTAGGGAAGCGATGAAGGTAATCCTGATCCTCTTGCTCCATCTCGACGAAGCAACCGGCCTGGCTGACCCGGGTGACGGTCCCGCCCGGCCAATGACCGGATGCGTCGACGTCTCGGATCATCTCGCTTGCGACACGACGCTGCTGCTCGCTCGTGCAGAAGATCTCGGAGCGGTAGATCGACCCGACGATCTCCTCGGCGAGGTCCGGTCGGTGCACCTGGAAGAAGACCTCCAGCAGGCCGCGGTAGGACAGTCGGCTGGGATCGAACACGACCCTGACCACCTCGGCGTGACCGCCGGGCTCCTCCTCCGTGGGATCGGTGCGCTGGCCCCCCATCCACCCGACGCGAGTCGAGACCACTCCATCCGGGTGGCGTAGCAGCTGCTGCATGATCCAGCAGCAGCCCCCTGCGAGGAACGCTGTCTCGGTGGTGGCGCTCACGACATCCAGCCCCCGCGTCGTCCTACCGACAGTATCGGCGCGGCGGCGTCGGTCGACAAGGAGCCGGGCCCGACCTCCCCCCCAGCCTGGCTATCAGGCAGGGAGCCCGGGTCGCGGCCTGGCCGGTGGCATGGCCGTCACCGGGTCCGGGTGTCAGCGGCCAAGGCGTGCATGGCCCACACCCCGAGGGCAGGACCCGGGGCCAGGAGCAGGAACGCCCAGCCCCAGCCGTGGGCGTCGCGAACCACCGGGACGAGGAAGATCGTGAACACCGTGAGGACGAAACCCGCCGCGAGCTGGACGGTCAGGGCGGTGCCGGTGTAGGTGGGCTCGGTGACCTCGGTGACGATGGTCGAGAACTGAGCGCTGTCCGCCACCACCCAGAAGCCCCAGACCAGCCCCAGGCCGAGCACGATGGGAGCCGGGGCGTCGACCAGGAAACCGATCACGACCGCGACCGACCCCGACCAGCGCAACGCCTGGGCCGCGGCTTCGGGGCGGGACCGCCGATCGCTGACCAGACCTGCGTACACCGACCCAGCCGCGCCGCTGGCGATCACCGCGAATGCCGCCAGGCTGGCGACCCGGGGGGAGGACCCACTGAAGGCGTCGGCATAGAAGGCCGCGGCCCAGGCCCACATGGCGTAGAGCTCCCACATGTGGCCGAAGTAGCCGGCGCTGGCGAGACGGAACGACCGGTTCCCCAGGATGCGGCCGAGCTGGGAGGGGTCGAACGCCGCCGGCGGCGTGGCGTGGGGGCCGTCGGCGCCGAGGCGGTCCGCGACCAGGCCGCCGGCGACGGTGGCTGCCGACGCCACGAGGAGGGTCTGGCGCCAGCCCAGGCCGCCGATCCCGTTGATCAGGTGCGGCAGCGCCGACCCCACGGTCAGGGCCCCGATCATGACGCCGAGCGCGAACCCCCGTCCGGTGCGGTACCAGCTGGCCATGGCCTTGAGCGAGGGCGGGTAGACCGCGGCGAGGAAGGCGCCGGTCACGAAGCGCAGCACCAGGGCCGGGGCGAGAGCGTCGGCCACGATGACCGCGGCGTTCGCCGCTGCCGCGCCGGTGGCGCCGAGCAGGATCAGCCGACGGGGCGGGATCCGGTCGGCCAGGTTGGTGGCTGCGGCCACGATGGCGCCGGCCACGAACCCCAGCTGGACCGTGATGGTGAGCCAGCTACCCGCGGTCCGGGACAGCTCCCAGCGCTCGCGCAGTTCGGGCAGCACTGCTGCGGTCGAGAACCAGGTGGACATGGCCAGAACCAGGGCCACCGCCAGGATGGCGAGCTGGGTCCGCTGGGCCCTCCGTCGGGGCAGCCCGATCCCTGCACCGCGCTCCATGACCGCCAGAACCTACCGCCTCCCCAAATCTGTGCCGGAAAGCGCGGTTTTCTATGCTTTCCCGCACAGATTTGGGACTCTGGTCGGGGTGGCGGTCGGGAATCTGGGGACGCTGGCGTGGGGTTGCCTTCGGCGATGAGCTCGATGCGTCGCGCCGTGGCGACCGCCGCTGTCCTGGCCACCGTGGCCGCCGCCTGCGGTGACGACTCGACGCCCGGCGACACCGCTGCCACCGGCACCACCACCGGCGAAGCCGCGCTCCAGGAGGCCGAGCGCTGGCCCCCGCCAGCGCCCACGCCCGATCAGACCGGCGTGTACGACCCGGTGGCGGCCGGCGAGCCCCTCCCCGACGGGTTCCGACAGGTGCTGCGGCGGGACCGGATCGCGCCGGTCTACGACCCCACGTTCGTGCCGGCCGACCAGGCCGGCTGGCGTGACGAGAGCCTGGTGATCGGGGTGTTCCTCGAGGGCGAGGCCCGGGCCTATCCGGTGGGGTTCCTGAACCGGCGGGAGATGGTGATCGACAACCACCGGGGCATCCCCACCCTGGTCACCTGGTGACCGCTGTGCGCGACGGCGATGGTCCATCGCCGGGAGGTCGACGGGACCGAGATCGTGCTCGGCAACCACGGGGCCCTGTGGGGCAACGCCATGACCTGGTGGGACCACGACACCGGCAGCGTGTGGAGCCAGCCCCTGGGCGAGGCCATCCTGGGACCCCGCAAGGGAGCCCGCCTCGAGCTGCTGAGCTCCACGCTCACCACGTGGAGCGACTGGAAGGACCGCCACCCCGACACCCTCGCCCTCGCGGCCGCGGACAGCAGGTCGGGATTCGACCTGGACCACATGGCCGTCGTGGTCGAGCTCGGACCCGACTCGGTGGCCTTCCCGATCCCGGAGCTGCGGGAGAGCGGGGTGGCCAACGTGAACGTCGACGGGGTGCCCATCGCGGTGGTCGCCGATCCCGTCGACGACCAGTGGGCCGTGTTCTCCCGCGCGCTGGACGACCGGGTGGTCGAGCTGGACCTCCTCGACGGGGTGCTCGTGGAGCGGGGCGGCCCGGGTCGCTTCGACCCGAACCTGGGCACGGCCGTCGCCGGTGACCAGGGCCTGGACCCGCTGCCCGGGTTCACGTCGTTCCCCGCCGACTATGTCACCTTCTTCCCCGACGGCGCCTTCTGGACCGGCGACGGCCTGCTGCCAGCCTCCTAGGCTCCGGGGGTGTCCCGCTCGCCCGACCCGTACGTCCACGGGCACCACGAATCCGTGCTGCGCTCCCATGCCCAGCGCACCGTGGACAACTCGGCCCGGTACCTGGAGCCACACCTGGCATCCGGCCTGGTGGTGCTCGACCTCGGCTGCGGGCCCGGCACCATCACCGTGGAGCTGGCCGAGCGGGTGGCGCCGGGTCCGGTGGTGGGGATCGACGCGTCGGCCGAAGCCCTCGACACCGCCGAGGCTCGCGTGGCCCGAAGCCCGGCCACGACCTGCTGGCTCGTCCGGGGTGACGTCCACGCGCTGAGCCTGCCCGACGCCAGCGTCGACGTCGCCCACGCCCACCAGCTGCTCCAGCACCTGCGTGACCCGATCGCGGCGCTCACCGAGATGCGCCGGGTCCTCCGCCCTGGCGGCGTGGTGGCGGTCCGCGACGCCGACTACGGGGCCATGGCCTGGTCACCGCCCGATCCACTGCTCGACCGCTGGCTCGACCTCTACCACCAGATCACGATGCGGCGCGGCGTCCAACCCGACGCCGGCCGGCATCTCGCGGGCTGGGTCCGAGAGGCGGGGTTCACGTCGGTGGAGGCGTCGACGAGCTGCTGGACCTTCGCCACCGCCGACCGCCGGGCCTGGTGGGGAGAGAGCTGGGCCGAGCGGGTGACGGCGTCGGCCTACGCGCAGCACGCGGTGGAGCTGGAGCTCGCCGGGCCCGAGGAGCTGGAGGCCATCGCCGGGGCTTTCCGGCGCTGGGCCCGATGCGATCGGGGTGTCTTCGTCGTGCCCCACGGGGAGATCGTCGCCCGCCGCCCATAGCCGCCGCCCGGTGGCTCCGGACCCCCGAGTTACCGCCGCAAGCGTGGATTGCGACCCATCGGCGCGTTACCGTGCCCCCTCACGACGACGCGGAGGGATGGGACCATGGCGTTGAAGAGGGCGGTCGCAGTGGCCGCGGCTGCGATGGCCCTGGCGGTCGGCACCCTCGTCCCCGCTTCCGGGGCCCAGGACGGCGGCGGGCCCCCGCCCCCACCGCTGGTGGGCAACACCACCGTGGTCACGTTCGGTCAGTTCCCCGCGGTGGGCTACCTGGTCGCCGACTTCCCGAGCGGCCCCAGCGCGTGCACGGCCACCTTGATCCGGGCCCAGTGGGTCCTGACTGCGGCCCACTGCGTTCAGGCCCAGGACGCGCGCGGCTTCGATCAGCACGCCACCACCGTCACCGTGTACCTCAACCTGGTCGACGCCAACGACATCTTCGTCTTCCCCCCACCGCCGAATCTGGAGACCCACGTCGCCGCCGGCTGGATCGTCCACGGCGACTACCACCCGCTGGCCATCTTCGACGACGTGGCCCTGGTCAAGCTGGCCTCACCCTCGGCGGTCTCCCCGATGAGCCTGGCGACCGACGCGTCGCTGGTCACCGCGCCCAACGGCAGCCCCCGGCCAGCCACCGCGTTCGGTTTCGGGATCAACCTGTGCGACCCGGGCAACTGCCATCCCGCGGACGGCCTGCTACGCATGGGCCCGACCGAGATCTCCTCCGACGGTGACGCCGAGGGCTTCCTCGGCATGAGCATCCCGCCGATCGTCGAGGCCCAGAATCTGTTCCTGCTGCCGAACGTCAACAACCACGGGGCGCTGTGCTTCGGTGACAGTGGCGGGCCCCTCATGGTCGACCAGGGCGGCACGCCTCGCATCGCCGGAGTCAACAGCTTCATCATGGCCGAGACGCCAGGGTTCTGTAACGCCAACGGCGCCGGTCAGTACCTCAACGCCGTGGCCGACGTGGTCACCTCCGATCTGGCCAGCTGGGTGAACCAGGTCATCGACGATCCCAGCGAGACCTGCTGGGGTCTGGTGCCCACCATCGAGGGCACGTCGTTCTCCGACAAGATCATCGGCACGGGTGCGGTCAACGTCTTCCACGGCAAGGGCAGCGGGGATCTCATCCTCGGGCGCAGCGCCAACGACCATCTGTGCGGCGGCAGCGGCGGCGACGTCATGAACGGTGATCAGGGTGCCGATCGCATCGCCGGCAACGGTGGCGACGACCTCGTCGAGGGGTCGGCCGGGGCCGACCTGGTGCTCGGGAACAGCGGCAGCGACCTGCTGCTCGGCGGAGAGAACGCCGACACGATCCGCGGTGGCGCCGGGCCCGACCTGATCGACGGAGAGGGCGGCAACGACCGCCTCCGGGGCGGATCCAAGGCCGACACCGTCCTCGGCGGCCCGGGAGCGGACGACATCTCGGGCGGCACCGGCGGGGACGACCTGCGAGGACACGGGGGTGCGGACATGATCGACGGCGACAAGGGCAACGACCGGATCCGGGGCGGCTCGCACGGCGACGTCCTCGAGGGTGGCAGCGGGCGCGACACCATCCGGGGCCAGGGGGGCGGCGACACCGTCGAAGGCCAGGTCGGCAACGACCGTCTGCGTGGCAACCGAGGACCAGACGTGCTCGACGGCGGGGCAGGCACCGACGACTGCCGGGGCGGGGCCGGCGCCGACACAGAGGTCAACTGCGAGTAGCGACCATCCCACTCTCTGGGGCCCGGTGCCGTCCGGGACCCGGTGGGTAGGATTCGAACCAGGAGGCGACGCCATGGTTCATCGCAATGCGTACATGACCGACGAGCTCCAGGCGATCTTCGACCAGACCGTCGACTTCGTCGCCAACGAGGTGACCCCCAACGGGGAGCTCTGGGAGCTCGACGGGATGGTGCCCCGCGAAGTGCTGAAGAAGATGGGTGGCCTGGGCATGCTGAGCCTGCGGGTACCCGAGGAGCTGGGCGGCCTGGGCCTCGGGATGGTGGCCTCGGCTGCGTTCTCGGAGGCCCTCGGGTCATCCACGTTCGCTGGCTTCGACGTCACCGTGCTGGTGCACACCGACATGGCCGGCCCCCACCTGGTCAGCTCGGGTACGCCCGAACAGCACGAGCGCTGGATGCCCGGCGTCATGTCGGGCGAGACCATCCTCGCGATCGGGGTCTCCGAACCCGACGCCGGCTCCGACGTGGCCGGCATCCGCACCACCGCCGTGAAGGACGGCGACGGCTGGCTCATCAACGGGCGGAAGATGTTCATCACCAACGCGGTCCACGGCGACCTCACCATCGTCGCCGCCCGCACCGACACCGACGACAAGTACGGCATCTCGATGTTCCTCGTCCCCGCCGAGACCGAGGGCTTCGCAGTGGCCAACAAGCTCGACAAGCACGGCTGGCGTTGCTCGGACACCGCCGAGCTCACCTTCGACGACGTCTGGGTACCCGAGGACCAGCTGCTGGGCGCCCCCCACCGGGGCTTCTACGAGATCATGCACAACTTCCAGAACGAGCGGATGGTGCTGATCGGCATGGGCCTGGGCGCCGCGCAGCGGGCCATCGACATGACCAACCAGTACTGCCAGGAGCGACGGGCCTTCGGCGGCACCCTCTTCGACCTCGGGGCCATCCGACAGCGCATGGGCATGAACCAGGCCAAGATCGACGCGGCGCGGGCGGCGATGTACCACGCGGCCTGGCTCGGCGACCAGGGCCTCGACAACGTCAAGGAGATGTCGGGCGTCAAGGCCTTCGGCGCCGAGGCCATCAACCAGGTGATGTACGACTGCGTGCAGTTCCACGGGGGCATGGGTTACATGCGCGAGTCCCACATCGAGCGCATGTACCGGGACGCCCGGATCCTGCCCATCGGCGGGGGCGCCACCGAGGTCATGCTCGAAGAGATCGCGAAGCGCAGTTACGTCGGCGCCTGAGCTGGGCCCGGCGACGACCACGCCCGACCGCGGGCTCCGTTAGCCTCCCGGGCCATGGAGCGATCGCTGCTGGCCCCGCCGCTGCCGACCCGGGTCGACCCCACCAGCGACACCTTCCGGCGCAACCGGGCCGACGTCCTCGAGCAACTGGCCGAGCTCGACGAGTTGCTGGACCAGGCCGAGGCCGGCGGCGGTCCCGAGGCCACCGCGCGCCTGCGGTCACGCGGCAAGCTCCCGATCCGGGAGCGCATCGCCAACGTGCTCGACCCCGACAGCCCGTTCTACGAGATCAGCCCCATCGCGGGGTACAACTCCGACTACGCCGTGGGCGGGGGCATGGTGGTCGGCATCGGCGTCATCGCCGACACCGAGTGCGTGATCATGGGGAACGACCCCACGGTCCTGGCCGGGGCCCTGACGCCCTACGCGACCAAGAAGTGGATGCGAGCCCTCGAGATCGCCCGGGACAACCGGATGCCCTACGTCAGCTTCGTGGAGTCCGCCGGCGGGGACCTCCGCGTGGAGACCGGCGGCGGTGAGGGAGGCCGGCGGCGCCGGGTGCAGGTGGACCACTTCGCCGAGACCGGCCGCTTCTTCTACGAGCTCATCGAGCTCTCCAAGCTGGAGATCCCCACCATCTGCGTGGTCTTCGGCAACTCCACCGCCGGCGGCGCCTACCAGCCCGGGCTCTCGGACTACAACATCGTGGTGGAGGGCCAGTCGAAGATCTTCCTGGCGGGACCGCCGCTGGTGAAGATGGCCACCGGCGAGGAGTCCGACGACGAGAGCCTCGGGGGCGCGGCGCTCCATGCGGAGGTGTCCGGCCTGGGCGAGTACCTGGCGACCGACGAGATGGACGCGCTGCGGATCTGCCGCGAGGTGGTGTCCCACCTCGACTGGCGCAAGGCCGGGCCGCCGCCGAGCTATCGGGTGGCGCCGCCACGCCACGACCCCGAGGAGCTCCTGGGCCTCGTCAGTCGGGACCTGCGCCAGCCCGTCGACGTACGCGAGGTCATCGCCCGCACCGTCGACGACTCCCGCTTCGAGGAGTTCAAGGCCCGCTACGGGCCCACCCTGGTGTGCGGCTGGGCGTCGATCCACGGGTACCCGGTCGGGATGATCGGCAACAACGGGGTGCTGCACCCGGACGCAGCGCAGAAGGCAGCCCACTTCATCCAGCTCTGCAACCAGATCGACATCCCCCTGGTCTTCTGGCAGAACATCACCGGCTACATGGTGGGTCGGGACTACGAGGCCGACGGCATCATCAAGAAGGGCTCCCAGATGCTGAACGCGGTCACCAGCTCGACCGTCCCGCATCTGACCGTCATCATCGGCTCGAGCTACGGCGCGGGCACCTATGGGATGTCGGGACGGGCGTTCGGCAACCGGTTCACGTTCCTGTGGCCCACCGCCAAGATCGCGGTGATGGGCCCCAAGCAGATCGCCGGGGTCATGTCGATCGTGCGCCGGGGTCGGGCTGCTCGCAAGGGGCTCCCCTTCGACGAGGAGGAGGACGCCCGGATCGTGGCCGAGGTCGAGCGCATCCAGGAGCAGGGGTCGCTGGCGCTGGTCGCCAGCGGTGCCGTCAGCGACGACGGGATCATCGACCCCCGAGACACCCGCGACGTGCTGGGCCTGTGCCTGTCCGTGGTCCGCAACCGGGCCGTGGAGGGCACCGCCGGCTACGGCGTGTTCCGGCTGTGAGCCCCAGCGCCATCCTGGTCGCCAACCGGGGCGAGATCGCTCGCCGGATCTTCGGCACGGCCCGGGCCATGGGCCTGGGGTGCGTCGCGGTCTACGTCGACGCGGACGCCGACGCCCCCTTCGTCGCCGAGGCCGACGAGGCCGTGCGGCTGGAGGGCTCCTACCTCGACGGCCCGGCGATCGTGGATGCGGCCCGGACCACCGGCGCCGAGCTGGTGCACCCCGGCTACGGCTTCCTCGCCGAGAACGCCGGCTTCGCCGCGGCCGTCGTCGACTCCGGCCTGGTCTGGATCGGACCGTCGCCGGCGGTGATCGGGGCCATGGGGGACAAGCTCGCAGCCAAACGGACCGCAGCCGATGCCGGGATGCCCACCCTGGCCTCGACCGACGACCCCGCCGCCGCCGAGACCATCGGCTACCCCCTCTTGGTGAAGGCCGCGGCGGGTGGCGGTGGTAAGGGCATGCGCGTGGTCGCCGCGCCGGACGGGCTCGAGGCCGCCGTCGAGGCCGCCCGGCGGGAGGCCGCAGCCAGCTTCGGCGACGACACCGTCTTCCTGGAGCGCTACCTCGCCCGATCGCGCCACGTGGAGATCCAGATCCTCGGGGACCGGCACGGCCACATCGTCCAGCTCGGCGAGCGCGAGTGCTCCATTCAGCGGAGGCATCAGAAGATCATCGAGGAGTCGCCCTCGCCTGGGGTCGACGACGGCCTGCGGACGGCCATGGCCGAGGCGGCGCTGGGCCTGGCCCGGGCCATCGGCTACGAGTCGGCGGGCACCGTCGAGCTCATCGTCGACGAGCAGACGAGCGAGTTCGCCTTCTTGGAGGTCAACACCCGTTTGCAGGTCGAGCACCCGGTCACCGAGCTGGTGACGGGGCTGGATCTCGTGCGCGAGCAGATCCGGGTTGCCCTGGGCGAGCCGCTCGGCTTCACACAGCAGGACGTGCACTTCTCGGGCCACGCCATCGAGGCCCGGTTGTACGCCGAGGACCCGGCCCGGGCGTTCCTCCCCGCGACCGGCCGCCTCGACGCCTTCGAGCCCCCTGACGAGCCTGCGGTCCGCTGGGACAGCGGCGTGACCCGGGGAACGGTGGTGGGGGTCGCGTTCGACCCCATGCTCGCCAAGGTGGTGGCCCACGCCCCCTCCCGGGGTGAGGCCGCCGCTCGCCTGGCCCTGGCGCTCGAGCGGCTGCACGTGGGTGGGGTCACCACGAACCGGGACTACCTGGTGGCCGCCCTGCGCCACCCCGAGTTCCTGACCGGCGCTACCACCACCGACTTCGTAGAGCGGGCCGGCGTGGCCCCATCGCGCCAGTACGACGACGGCGAGCTCGAGCACCTGGGCGTGGCCGCAGCGATGTGGCTCCAGGAGGCCAACCGCGCCGCTGCGGCGGTGCTCGACCAGGTCCGCAGCGGCTTCCGCAACGCCCGGCTCCCGATGCAGGAGGTGACCCTCGGGACCGCCGAGCGCGAGCTGACCATCCGCTACGCCGGAAACCGGGACGGGACCTTCGCCGTCCAGACCGGCGACACCGGGGCTCGGGCTCGGGTCCACGAGTGGTCCGAGGGGCACATCGACGTCGAGTGGCAGGGCCGGCGCAACCGGTACCGGGTCACGCGGGCCGGCGACGCTCTCCACCTGACCGGTCCCGGCGGGACCACGAGCTGGAACATCGTGCCTCGGTTCCAGCCACCCGCGGCCGTCGTCCCCTCCGGCGGGCTGGTGGCACCCATGCCCGGTGCGGTGCTCGAGGTGCGAGTGGCTCGTGGAGATCGGGTGGAGCAGGGCCAGACCCTGGTGGTGCTCGAGGCCATGAAGATGGAGCACCACATCGAGGCTCCCGCCAACGGCACCGTGGCCGAGGTTCGGGTGGCCAAGGGCGACCAGGTGGACAACGGCGCCCTGCTGCTCGAGTTCGAGCCCGTCGATCCCGGCGCGGGTGAGCCAGCGTGACCGACCCTGTCCGCATCGCCAACTGCTCGGGCTTCTACGGGGACCGGCTGTCAGCCGCGGCGGAGATGGTCGAGGGTGGGCCCATCGACGTGCTCACCGGGGACTGGCTCGCCGAGCTGACCATGCTGATCCTGGCCCGCACCCGAGACAAGCGGCCGGGAGGGGGCTATGCCCGCACCTTCGTGAGCCAGATGGAGCAGGTGATGGGGGATTGCCTCGACCGGAGCATCAAGGTGGTGGCCAACGCCGGGGGGCTCGACCCGCTCGGCTGTGCAGAGGCCGTGGCCGAGGTGGCCGAGAGGCTCGGCCTGGCGCCAGCGATCGCGGCCGTCTCCGGCGACGATCTGATGCCCAGGCTGGCCGAGCTCGACCTGCGCCACTTCGAGACCGGCGAACCGATCGAGGACCGGGGGCGGTTCATCAGCGCCAACGCCTACATCGGTTGCTGGGGCATCGTCGCCGCCCTCGATGCGGGGGCCGACATCGTGCTGACCGGTCGGACGACCGATGCCGCGGTGGTCTGTGGCCCGGCCGCCTGGCATCACCGCTGGGCCCGCGAGGACTGGGATCAGCTGGCGGGGGCGGTGGTGGCGGGTCACGTCATCGAGTGCGGCACCCAGGCCACCGGCGGCAACTACTCGTTCTTCACCGAGGTCCCCGGCATGGACCGAGTCGGTTTCCCCTGGGCCGAGATCGCGGCCGACGGCTCGTCGGTGATCGGCAAGCACGACGGCACCGGCGGCGAGGTCTCGATCGGGACCGTGACCTCACAGCTCCTGTACGAGATCGGCGCCCCGGCCTATCTCGGACCCGACGTCACCGCGCGCTTCGACACCATCGAGCTCAGCCAGCTCGGACCCGACCGGGTGCAGGTCAGCGGCACCCGGGGCCAGCCCCCGCCCCCCACCCTCAAGGTGGCCATGAACGAGCTCGGCGGGTACCGCCAGGACCTGGCGCTGGCCCTGGTGGGGCTGGACGTCGAGGCCAAGGCGGAGCTGCTGGAGGCGGCGTTCTGGGCGGCGTGCCCCTGGGGTCCCGAAAGCTACGACTCGGTGGTGTGCCGGCTGGTCCGCACCGACAAGGAGGACCCCCCGACCAACGAGGAAGCGGTCGCGGTCTGGCGGCTGACGCTGAAGACCGCCGAGGAGCGCACGCTCGGGCGGCCGGTCGCCGAGGCGGTGAACGAGCTCGCCCTGGCCACCATCCCGGGGTTCTTCGCAGTGGGTGGCGCCGGCGGGAGCCGGGCCTTCGGGGTGTACACGCCTGCCACCGTCGATCGGGCGGTGGTGCCCCAGCACGTGACCGTTCTGGACGGGGTCCGCACCGTGGTCGATTCCGACGTACCGGCGGGAGCGGTCAGCGTCGAGGCCGCGCCCGGACCGGCGGTCGAAGCGCCCGGGGGCCCGACCCGCCGGGTCCCGCTTGGCACCCTGGTGGGGGCCCGCTCCGGTGACAAGGGCGGCCACGCCAACCTGGGGGTGTTCGCTCGCAGTGACCTGGCCTGGGCCTGGCTCGACCGGTTCCTCACCGTGGGCCGGTTCCGGGAGCTGCTTCCCGAGACCGCCGAGCTGCCCGTCACGCGGCACCGGCTGGCGTCGATCCGCTCGCTCAACTTCGTGATCGAGGGGATCCTGGGCGAGGGGGTCGCAGCCTCCACCCGCCAGGACAGCCAGGCCAAGAGCCTCGGCGAGTGGCTTCGAGCTCGCCACGCGGACGTACCCGAGGCGCTGCTGTGAACGAGACCCACCCCGACGAGATCCACGAGGCCATCCG
>JBFINV010000009.1:0-17927 GCA_041611015.1 Acidimicrobiales bacterium
GGACCTCTCGTCCGGGACCGGTCACACCCGACGACCTAGCGGTTGGGGTCGAACCGCACGACCAGCGGCTCGTGGTCGCTGCCGACCGCGGGGCTGACCCGCGGGAAGTCGACGTTGACGTGCACGATGTCGAACTCCGCGGTCCCCGCCACGTTGTCCGTGACCAGCATGTGGTCGAGCACCTGCGAGTTGCCCTCGAAGTTGAACGTGTACACGTTGTCGTCGGTGAGGGTGTCGATCAGGTTGGTGACCACGTTCTCGGGCCCGGGCAGGATGTCGGTGATGTCGTCGGTGAACTCCATGGTGTTGAGGTCGCCGACCACCAGGATCCGCCCGCTCTTGCTCGCGTGCACCGGGTTGCCCTGGGCGTCGGCCAACAGGGCGTCGACCACCTCGTTCAGCGCCCCGGTCTGAGCCGCCCGCTCGGCCTCACCGGCCTGGACGAAGGGCTGGGGACCGCCGAACACCGGCGACGACCCGAACCGCGACGTCAGGTGGTTGTTGATGACGGTGAGCTCCTTGCCCCGGAACTTGAAGGTGGCCATCAGCGGATCACGGGTGCCCGCGAAGGCGTTCGGGTCGCTGACCCCCAGCGCCGACAGAACAGCGGGGGTGAGGGACACGAAGTCGACCAGCTCCACCCGATCCGGGTTGTACAGGAACGCATTGCGGATGTTGCCGCCCGGCACGCCTCCGGAGGTGTTGTTGGCCGGGGCCACGTCGAAGAACGCGTACGACGGGCCGCCGGCCGCGGCGATGGCGTCGACCAGCACCTGCATGGTCTGGGTGGCATCGGTGGTGCCGTCGTCGACGGTCCCGTTGTTGTCCTGGATCTCCTGCACCGCGATGATGTCGGGCCCGCCCAGGTTGTCGGCGATGTGACCGGCCAGCGTGGCCCGCTGGGCGTCGTCGGCCGACGTGGCGTCGAGGTTCAACACGTTGTAGCTGGCCACCGTGACCTGCCTCCGGGTCGGGGTCAGCGACGTGGTCTCGAGCCCCAGGCCTCCCGGTGTGTCGATCGTCACCTGGTGGGTGGCGATCACCTCGTAGTTGCCGAAGCTGTAGCCGACCACGCCGGTGACGTCGTTCAGGCGGTCGCCGACGGTGATGGCCGGCACCGAGGCCCCACCCGAGACGGTCGGGTCGAACTGGATCTGCACCCGCTCGGGGTTCTGGTCGCCGGTGTTGGTCGGCGAGGGCTGGAGGTTGATGCCGCCACGCGCAGTGCGAGCGCCGGCCGGTGCGATGTTGGCGCCGTTGTTGGTGAGGGTGAACAGCTCGCTCGAGAACGGGCTGAACGTCCGGGTCGCCGACACCGCGACCGGATCCTCGACGGTCACCAACATGCCCTCGACGCTCTCGTAGAAGTCGATGCCGTCGTTGGCCGGATCGAACGTGCTCACGCCCCCGCCGCCGGGGCAGAACGACGGCTGCAGGTTCACCGGCTCCTCGTCGTCGCTGATGACGTCGACGGCGGGCGGCACCCGGCCGCTCGACCCGATCACCGTGGCTGTGGGAAATGGCTGAACGGGCCCGAAGTTGGTGATCAACGGGAAGTTCATGCGGGTGGTGGACAGGTTGCCGGTGCCGCAGCCACCGGGAACGCTCTCCTCGACGACGTCGGTCAGCTGCACGAAGTCACCGATGCTCGGCTTCGAGCCGAACACGCGGACGAACAGCCCGTCGGACGTGTTGACGTCCCCGTCGCCGGCGGGGTCCTGTACGTAGAAACCGTCGAACGTGAGCGCGGTGACCACTCCCGTCGTCGTGACGTTGACCCCTTCGAACGGGGAGGTGTGGCCCGCCCCCTGGATCTGCATGATCGTCACCACCGGCTGGGCCGCGGCGCTGCCTGCGAGCAGCGGCACCAGGGCCGCGATCAGCGCCAGCACGCTGCCGCAGCCGACTCTGCGCATCATCGTCATGTTCCTGTCTCCTCGCTCGACAACTGGTCGGTAGGACAGGCAGGTCGCGGTTGGTCGCCCTCTGCAGGTGCCCCCCGCTGATTCGCCCGGACCTCCACGTCACGGCGCTCGTCGGCGCCGCCGCGAACCCTAACACCCGCAGCCGGCCTGCATCAGCGGACGCCGTAACAGCGTGCTTGTCGGGCGTTCACGAACGCACTAGCTTCGGGCCACGCGGTGTCCGGACAGCGACCACAGCCGCCGGAGCCCGAACGCGGACGACGTCCGCCAGCCGAGGGACGGAGCGATCCATGTACACGACCGTGCGCCAGCTGCAGGTCGGGCCCGGCCGGATGGAGGACGCGCTCGCCTTCGTGGGGTATGTCGTGGACCGGCTCAACGCCGAGCACGGGGCGTCCTTCCGCGCCTCGGTGAACATCGGGGGCGATCCGTCCGCCATCGCCATGTTCAGCCAATGGAACACCCTCGGTGAGTACGGTGCCATGCGCACCTCAGCCATGGGCGACGGCGACCTCCAGACCCAGGTCCAGGCCGGCGCCTCCATGTTCCGCCGGGCCACCGACTCGATCTGGCGGGTGCTGAAGCCCTCGGCCGAGCCCCGCGAGATCGCAGTCGTCAACACCGCGAGCATGTACATGCCCCGGGTCGGTGAGGCCCTGGCGTTCGCCCTGGAGGTGGCCGACTTCATCGACATGAACACCGAGCATCCCGGCGGTGTTGCCACTGCAGTCACCGGCGCTCGATCGCGCCTGTCCTGGTTCGGATACGGCGACAGCCTCGACGACGTCGCCGAGGCCGCCGACGCCATCGAGGGCAGCGAGGAGTACCTCGCGTTGTACAAGCGGGCCGAGCAGCTGTTCGTCCCCGGGTCCCTCCGCCAGAGCATCTGGCAGCTCGTCGCCTGAGCGCGGCAGGTCGCCGGGCGGAGTCCGGCCCTAGACAGGAACCTCGACCGTCTCGGTACGCCGAGCCGGCGTGCGCTCGCCCGGCAGCACGACGCCGGTCAGGTTGAGAGGGTCACTGCCACAGACCCGGACCGTGCGCTCCGAGGCCGGCTGCTTGCGCACCGCGGTGAGCGCCTCGGCGGCTTCGGGCAGCGCGAACTGCTCGCCGCTGAAGCCCTTGACGAACCGGCCGCCCCGCACCAGACCCCGGTCCTCGAGTCGGCGGAGGGCCCACTGCAGGTCCCGCCACGGGATGGCGGGGCGCTCGTGGGCCACCAGGTCGTAGAAGACCACGCCCCAGCGCTGGAGCAGCTGGTCGGCGAGGGCCTCCACCAGCTCGTCGCGCTCCTCGATCGGCGCCGGCCCCGGCACCAGCGACCACCGGCCCGCGGCGTGCGCGGCCCGCACCCCGGATCGGCGCAGCTTGGACAGCGCCCGCTCGCGCCGGTCGGCGCGGCGGGGACCCGAGGTGAGCGACCGGATGGCCTCGAAGCCGTCGGCGGTCACCAGCCCTCGGGCCACCCCGTCCCAGAGGCCGCGCTCGATGTCGGTGGGGAGGCGCCCGGTGTCGGCGGCCAGCTCGGCCAGGAAGCGAGCCCCGCCCGCCTGGAGGGCCTCGACGATCTCGGCCACCGCCCCCGTCGTCGGTGCCGGGGCCGCGCTGTCGCCACGAACGGCCGGGAGCAGCCACCCCAGCTCCTCGCGGAAGAGCAGGCTCACCGGGGTGGCCTTCGACGGGCCCCCGCCTCGCCGATCGGGATCCTCCATGGCCGGGGGCGAGAGCCGCAGCCACTGCAGCTCGCCGTCGTGGCACATGCGGTCCAGCCAGGCGGGCTGGTAGTCCCGCAGGCGGCAGGCCAGCAGCTCGGGCTCCCACGCCGCCACCGCGGCCTCCCAGCCCTGCAGCTGCTCGAGGATCCGGGCCAGGCCCGCCGGCCCCGACAGCCGGGTGCCCGGAGCCACGTGGTGCCAGCGGGCCAGGAAGCGCACGAAGTCCAGCGGGGTGGCCGCCTGCACTCCCTGGCGCCTCCTGGAGCGGGACCGTCCGTGCATGCGGGCCAGGAGCCGGCGGGAGCACCACTCGACCCCGTCGCCGCCCGGGTCCGACGCGGCCGCCGGGGTGAAGCGGCCCTGGAGCACCGCACCCTGGGACTCGAGGGTGGCCAAGCCCACCGCGGTGGTGGTGGCGTCGATGCCGATCTCTGCGGCGAGGTCCCCGGCGGTGGCGGGGGAGAGCAGCTCGAGGTGGCCCCGCAGGGCCCGGGCCGCCACCTCCTCGGGGAACGTGTCCGCCGACGGCTGGCCCGAGCGCAGGACGGCGATGTCGTCGGCGCTCTCGGCCGCCACCCAGCGCTCGACGCCGACCCCGCCCTCGCTCGAGCCGGACGGGTCGAGCACCGCTGCGGCGCGCCCGCGACCCTCGAGCTCGGCGAACAGTGGCCGCCACTCATCGCGAGCCCGCAGGATGACCACGTCGCGCAGCAGGTCGTGGAGCTCGTCGGCCGTCGCCGGCGCCGGCGTGAGCTCGGCCTGCACCGCGGCGATGGCGTCGGGATCGAGCGTGCCCAGCTCCGACGGGTCGAGGGGCAGGCCCCGGCGCAGGTTCACGGCATGGGTGCGACGCTCGGGGAGCTCGCCGTCGTCGAGGAAGGCGTAGGGGCGGGCGGTGAGGATCTCGTGCGACAGCGCCGAGGGCTCGGTGGTCTCGACGTGGTGGAACCGGACCGAGCCGTCGCCGAGGCGGGTCCAGAGCTCGATGAGGCCGTCGACGTCGAGCCCCTCGGTGAGGGTGTCGTGGATGGTCTGGCGCACCAGCGGGTGGTCCGGGATCCGGATCGGCCCGGTGACGTTCTCCTGGCAGGCGGCGGCGTCGGGGAACACCGCGGCCATCAGATCGTCGGACTCCATCCGCTGGATCGGTGGAGGGTTGCGTTTGCCGTTGCGCATGCGCAAGACGATCAGCGAGCGGTTCAGGTTCCAGCGCCACCGGGACTGGAACGCCGGCTGGTCGAGCACCGCCTGGACCAGGGTCTCGCGGATGTTGGCCGGGGTGAGCCAGCGTTCCACGTCGGGCAGCGGGAAGGAGTGGTGCGGTCCGAGGGAGATGACCACCGCGTTGTCGCTGGCCGCAGCCTGGAGCTCGAAGTTGAACCCCACGCAGAACTTCTTGCGCAGCGCGTACCCCATGGCCCGGTTGATGCGACCACCCAGCGGCGAGTGGATGACCAGCTGCATGCCGTCGGCGTCGTCGAAGAACCGCTCCATGACCAGGGTGTGGCGGGTGGGCATGGCCCCCAGAACAGCCCGGCCGGCCGCGAGGTAGGCGACGATGAGGGCCGCAGCGTCCCGGGAGATCCCGGCCTCGCGCTCGAGCCAGGCGATGGCTGCCGCGGGGTCGTCGGCCTCGATGTGGCGGTCCACCTCCTCCCGCAACCGGGACACCTCGTCGCTCAGCTCGGCCGTGCGCGCCGGGGCCTCGCCCGTCCAGAACGGCACCGTCGGCGGGGCGTCGCCGGCATCGACAACCCGGACCTCGCCGCCCGCGACCCGGCGGATGCGCCAGGAATGGGTGCCGAGCAGGAAGATGTCTCCGGCCATGGACTCCATGGCCCAGTCTTCGTTGACGGTGCCGATGAAGGTGTCGTCGGGCTCGGCGACCACCCGCATGTCGTAGATCTCCGGGATGGCGCCGCCCGAGGTGAGCGCCGCCAGCCGGGCCCCGCGCCGGCCCCGCAGCTCGCGGTTGATGGTGTCGTGGTGGACCCAGGCGGCCCGCCGACCCCGCCCGGTCATGATCCCCTCGCTCACCTGAGCCAGGGTGGCGTCGAAATCCTCCCGGCACAGGTTGCGGTAGGGGTGGCTCCGGGTGACCAGCTGATACAGCTCGTCGGTGCCCCACTCCTCGGCCCCGGTTTCGGCCACGATCTGTTGGGCCAGGATGTCGAGCGGGGCCTCTGGCGGCAGCACCGAGTCCAGGCGGCCGTTGCGTACTGCAGCCAGCAGCGCCGCGCACTCCACCAGCTCGTCCCGGGTCAGCGGGTAGAGCCGTCCCCGGGGGGTGCCGTGCCGGGTGTGGTTGGACCGGCCCACCCGCTGGAGGAAGGTGGCGATGGACCTGGGCGAGCCGATCTGGCACACCAGCTCGACGGGACCGACGTCGATCCCGAGCTCGAGCGAGGCCGTGGCCACCAGGGCCTTGAGGTCCCCCGCCCGCAAGCGGCGTTCCACCCGGTGGCGCCGGTCCTTGCTGAGCGAGCCGTGGTGGGCGGCCACCACGTCCTCGCCCAGGCGCTCGCCCAGCTGGTGGGCCAGGCGCTCGGCCAGGCGCCGGGTGTTGACGAAGACCAGCGTGGTGTGGTGCTGGGCCACCAGGTCGGCGATGCGATCCAGCACCTGGTCCATCTGGGCATGGGAGGCCACCGCCTCCAGCTCCATGTCGGGCAGCTCGAGGGCCAGGTCGAGATCGCGCTGGTGGCCGGCGTCGACGATCTCGCACAACACCTGGTCGGTGCCCCGGCTGGTCTCGCCCCGGCGGGTCCCCACCAGCAGCCGGGCCACGGTGTCGATGGGCCGCTGGGTGGCCGACAGGCCCACCCGCACCGGGGCCCGGCCGCACACGTGTTCCAGCCGCTCCATGGTGAGCGCCAGGTGCGAGCCTCGCTTGTCCCGGGCCATGGCGTGGATCTCGTCGACCACGAGGGTCTCGACCGAGCGCAGCATCTCCCGGCCCTTGGCCGCGGTCACCAGCAGGTAGAGCGACTCGGGGGTGGTCACGAGGAAGGTGCGGGGGCGCCGGATCATGGCCTGGCGCTCCGACGCCGGTGTGTCGCCGGTGCGGACCGCCACGGTCAGCGGCGGCGCCGACAGCCCCAGCTCCGCCGCGGCGGCGGCGATCTCGGCGAGCGGGCGCTCCAGGTTCTCGGCGATGTCCACCGCCAAGGCCTTGAGTGGGGAGACGTAGGCCACCCTGGTCCCCGACGTGGGCTCCCCGGCGGCGTGCGCCAGGTACAGCCGGTTGATGCACATCAGGAACCCGGCCAGGGTCTTGCCAGAGCCGGTGGGGGCGGCAATGAGGGTGTGGCGCCGGGCCCCGATGTGGGGCCAGCCCTCCTGCTGGGCCGGGGTGGGGCCGGCCGGGAAACGCTGCCGGAACCAGCGGCTCACCGCGGGATGCAAGGCCACCCCCGGCACCAGGGTGGTGTCCGGCTCCACGCCGGCCAGGGCCAACGGGTCGAACAGCGACCCGTCGAGCGTGGGCTGGCGCGGTCGGGCGTGGTCGGTGGTGACGGCGGGCTCGTCGATGATTGCCACTGGTCCCCCTGGTCCCCTGGGCGAGCAACTGGCTTGCTGAGCCGCACACTAGCGAGGCGGTGTGACACCGAAGGACCGCCGAGCGACAGAACCGGGTGACAGCGGGGCATCGGCCTGCTAGTACGTCGGGCAGCGGGGCGGCGCGGTCGAGGGAGCGACCAGCTTTCGTAGCCTCCACAGATCGGGTCCAGGGCTCGGCACCCTCGAGCCCCAGCAGGACGGGCGGCACCGTCCGAGAACGGAGGTCCTCAATGCACTCGTCACATCCGCGCAAGTTGTTCGCATCCTTCTCGATCGTGGCCCTGGTCGCCACCCTCCTGGCTGCGGTCGCCAGCGTCGGCACCGCCGGCGCGGCACCGTCGATCATCGCCTCGGCGCTGGTCCCCGGCGGCCCGGTGAACCAGGTCTCGCACACCAACCCGTGGGCCGGCGCCTTCTCGAGCGCCGGTGACGGGTTCGAGATCTACAACCGGGCCACGTCGCCGACGATCCCCTTCGCCGTCCTCGACGACAGCCTCAGCATCTTCCCACCCGACTCGCTGGGCATCATCAAGGAGGGCAACCTCGACGACTTCTTCGGTGTCGTCGACACCATCAATGCCGATAACAGCAGCCCGGTCTCGGCCAGCTGGGTGTTCGACATCAGCGACGCCAGCGCCCTCAGCCTGAACATCGACATGGGGGCCATGGGCGACTTCGAGGCCAGCGACACCTTCACGTGGAGCTACTCCATCGACGGCGGCGGTGCCATCACCGCGTTCGCCGGCGTGACCGACGAGGCGGGCAGCCAAACCTACGTTCTCGAGGGCGGGGGGTCGTTCACGCTGAACGACCCGATGCAGGTGGGCGGGACGAACCTCACCAACGATCTGGCCACCTTCTCCACGACCATCCCGGGCACCGGCGACGAGCTCACCCTCACCCTGACCGCCGAGGCCGATGGCGGCACCGAGGCCGTTGCCTTCCAGAACCTCGAGATCATCGGCGAGGCCTTCCCCACGCTCATCATCACCGGCGTGGTCGACGGCCCGCTGAGCGGCGGCACGCCCAAGGCCATCGAGCTGCTCGCCACCAACGACATCGCCGACCTCAGCACGTGGGGTGTCGGCTCGGCCAACAACGGCGGCGGCAGCGACGGCGAGGAGACCACGCTCTCCGGCTCGGCCACCGCCGGCCAGTACCTCTACGTCGCCAGCGAGTCGGTCCAGTTCACGAACTTCTTCGGCTTCGCCCCCGACTTCACCGGCGCCGCCGCCTTCATCAACGGCGACGACGCCATCGAGCTGTTCAACGACGGCACCGTCGTCGACACCTTCGGCGACATCGACGTGGACGGCACCGGCCAGCCCTGGGAGTACCTCGACGGCTGGGCCTGCCGCCTGGCCGGCACCGGCCCCGACGGCTCGACGTTCGTGCTCGGGAACTGGGCCTTCAGCGGTCCCAACGCCCTCGACGGCGAGACCACGAACGCCACCGCGGCCACTCCGTTCCCGCTCGGTGACACCGCCTGTGAGGAGCCGTCCGAGCCCATCCCGCTGTGCCAGGACACCGGCCTGAGCTTCACCCGGATCCACGACGTGCAGGGCGCGGGCGCCTCCAGCCCCCTCGATGGCCAGACGGTGACCATCGAGGGCATCGTCGTCGGTGACTTCCAGGAGGTCGACACCTCCCAGAACGCCAACAACACGTCGCTCGGCGGGTTCATGGTCCAGGAGGAGGACGCCGACGTCGACGCCGACCCGGCCACCTCCGAGGGCATCTTCGTGTTCGACCCCGACGGCGATCCCGCGGTCGCCGTGGGCGACCTGGTGCGGGTGCGGGGCCCGGTCAGCGAGTTCTTCGGTCTGACCGAGATCACCGGCAACGAGGTGGACGTCTGCAGCAGCGGCGCGACCGCGCCCACGCCGGCCCAGCCCACGTTGCCCACCGCCGTGGGCGATCCGCTGGTCGACTGGGAGGCCATCGAGGGGATGTCGGTGGTGTTCGGCCAGGATCTCACCGTCACCGGGCTGTTCCCGCTGGGCCGCTTCGGCGAGGTCCAGCTGTCGGCGATCGGGGCCCAGGACCATCCCAACCAGGTCCACCCGGTGGGCTCCACCGCCGCAGCCGATCAGGCCCAGCTCAACCTCGACAGCCGGGTCATCCTCGACGACGGCGAGAACGAGAACGAGTCGTTCCCGAGCGGGCTGTCCACCTGGAACCCGGCGCCGACGCCATACCTGTTCGACGTGGACCTGCGTGACCCGTCGGGCGACACCGGTGGCACCATCCGTGACGGCGACGTCATCTCGAACCTGTCCGGCGTGGTGCACTTCTCCTTCGGCGAGTACGAGGTGCAGCCGGTCAACGTCGCCGACCCGCTGCGGCCGTCCGAGGCGGTCACCCCCTCGCTGCTGCAGCCCCGGCCCCCGTCACCCACGGTCTCCGGTGACCTGAAGGTGTCGAGCTTCAACGTGCTCAACTACTTCACCACCATCGACACCGGCGGGGCCCAGTGCGGACCCCTGCTGAACCAGGGCTGCCGCGGCGCGGACACCGCTGCGGAGTTCGACACCCAGGCGGCCAAGATCGTGGCTGCGCTGACCGAGCTCGACGCCGACGTGGTGGGCGTGATCGAGATCGAGAACGCGCCCGACGACACCCCGATCGCCGACCTCGTCGCCAGGCTCAACGCATCCAGCTCCCGGAGCTACGACTACATCCCCACCGGGCCGATCGGCGGCGACGCCATCCGGGCGGGGATCATCTACGACGTGATCACCGTGGCCCCCGCAGGGATCTTCGCGGTCCTGGACTCCTCGTTCAGCCCGGCCTACCTCGACGACTTCAACCGGCCGGCCCTGGCCCAGAGCTTCGAGCAGGTCGGCACCGGCGAAGTGTTCACGGTCGTCGTCAACCACCTGAAGTCGAAGGGCAGCCCGTGCGACAGCGTAGTCAACCCGGGCGACGCGGCGCTGGGGATCGCCGGCTACACCTCCGACCCCGACACCGGGGTGTTCGCCGGCAACTGCAACCTGACCCGGCTCACCGCGGCGCAGGTGGAGATCGCCTGGCTCGACACCGACCCCACGGGTCAGGGCACCGACCGCATCCTGGTCACCGGTGATCTCAACGCCTACGCCAACGAGGATCCGATCCTGGCCTTCGAGGCCGCGGGCTACCTGGACCTGGTCGAGGCCATCACCGGCGGCACGTCGTGGGCGGACGCTGCTCACACGTTCGTTTTCGACGGCGAGCACGGCTCCCTCGACTACGCGCTGGCGAGCCCCGCGATCGTGAGCGCGGTCACCGGGGTCGAGGACTGGCACATCAACGCCGATGAGCCCTTCGCCATCGACTACCAGAACTTCAACCCGCCCGGGAACGCTCAGCTCGACCAGTACAAGTCCTCCGATCACGATCCCGTGGTCGTGGGTCTCGACCTGGACGACAACCGGCCACTGTGCGCCGGCCTGCCGGTGACCATCCTGGGCACGAACCTGGCGGACGTGATCGTGGGGACCTCGGTCCGCGACATCATCTGGTCCGGCAACGGGACCGACACCGTGTCCGGTCTCGGTGGGCCCGATGTGATCTGCGCCGGCAACGGGGTCGACCAGGTCGACGGCGGCGACGGCGCCGACCAGATCTTCGGCCAGAACGGCGACGACAACCTGTCCGGCGGGCCGGGTAACGATCTCGTCGACGGGGGGAGGGGATTCGACACCATCGACGGCGGCCCCGACATCGACACCTGCGTCAGGGGCGAGGCCGTTTCCAACTGCGAGTCCTGAGGCTCATCGGCTGCGCCACCTTCGCAGGCGCCGCACCAACACCACCGGCCCCGCCACCGCGAAGGTGGCGGGGAGCCGGCTCAGCGCGGTCCAGACCGCATCCTCATCCCGCCGGGTGAGGGGCACCCGGCTGCCCCTGGGCCGGTCGAGCAGCACGATGGCCTGGCCGTCGTCGCCGGCGACGTGGAAGCGGCCGAACCAGTCGAGGGACCGCACCAGACGGCCGAAACGGTGACCCCGGGGCACCACCAGGTCCCGGTCGCCCGCGCTGGGGGTGACCCAGATCACCAGCGCCGCGAGCGCCGCCCACGAGAACACCTGCACTCGGGCACCGACCTGGATGGCCAGGTGGAAGGGAATGGCCACCCAGATGGCTGCCAGCCGGGTGCGGCGATGCACCAGCCCGAGCCCGATGAACACCTCGGTCAGGACCGCGGCCTTGGAGAACCACCACTGGAACGTCCCGTCGGCGAGCAGGTCGAGGATCCACGCCGGGGCGCCCTCGTCGATGCCGAGCTGACGGTTGTCGATGGCCCGGAGCTGCAGCACCCGGCCGCTCCACCAGTCCCGATCGATGGCCTTGGACACCCCCGACGCCAGGTAGACCGCCACCACCTCGAAGCGCACGAGCCAGATGGGCCACAGCGGGGCCGGTGGGGGCGGGGGGCGGCGCCGCAACCGGCGCACGAGGGCGTCGACGGAGTAGTGACGCCCCACCGGCAACAGCGCCACCGTGACCAGCAGGATCAGCAGGAAGGCGCGGTTGTGGGCGAAGTGGGTCTTGGAGAGGAAGAGGTTGTAGCCCACGAAGGCCGCGGTGTAGGCGGTGGCCAGCCGGCTCAGAACCCCGAGCGACATGGCCACCGCGCTCACGCCCGCGGCCCAGAGCAAGGGCTCGTACACGGCGCGGCTGGCCTCGGGATACCAGTCGGCGTACGGGAGGTAGAAGCGATCCGAGTAGATCACGCCGTCTCGGGCCGCCTCCAGGAACGGCCGGAGGTGCAGCAGCACGATGGGACCGAGCAGGATTCGCAGCACTGCCATGGCCCTCAGGTCGCCGGTGGCGTCGATCCGCCGGTTGGCCCGACCGACCCAGCGGGCCAGCCCGCTCATGCCGGGCTCCCGGCCCCACGCATGGGGGACCTGAAGACCCGGACGAAGGGTCCCCGACCGTTGTCGGTGTAGGTCACCGTGGCCTCGAGGTAGCGGGTGGTGGTGTCGGCGGGGGTGTTCCGGGCCACCCAGTCCAGAGCCCCCTGCAGTAGCCCGAACTGGTTCCGGAGCCCCGAGTCGGCGTGGTGGTCGACGAACGGGTTGGTCAGCCCCCGACCCCGCACCAGATCCGCCCAGCGATACTCCCAGTCCTGGTCCACCGGGACGCTGGTGCCGTCGTCTCGGACCCTTACGATCTCGGCCTGCCAACGCGAGGACTCCGGGAACATCTGGAACCCGAAGACCTTGTAGTCGGAGTCGTAGGCCGAGACGATCAGCGCGACCTGGGCGATCACGACGACCGCGATCACGAGGCGCCTGAGGAGCCGTCGCAGGGGGCTCGGCGCTCGGACATCGGCCATCGCGCCAGTCAACCCGGCGGCCGAGCGGTCGGCCAGTCGCTTCAACCACCTGCCGAGCCGCCGATGATCCACACATGGTCGACGTCGACAGTCCCGTGTCCTGCCAATACCCTTGCGAGCTGGACGGGCGGCCATCCGAGGCGTCCCATCCCGCGCCCGATACCGCCGTCGACGCGATGCCTGGACCCATCGGCTGGAGGAGCACATGAGCGTCCCGCAACGGGTGAGCGAGCTGGCATCGGCAGCACCCGAGCACCCGGCGATGATCCTGGTCGGTGGAGCCACGTTGGGGTACGGGCGGCTGCACCAGCTCATCGAGCAGGTCGCGGACGCGCTCGTCGAGCTGGGCGTGGAGCGGACCGACACGGTGGGCATCGCGCTGCGCGACGGCGCCGAGATGGCGCTGAGCTTCCTCGGCACCAGCGCGGTGGCTGCGGCTGCGCCCTTCAACCCGAGCTACCGGCGTCCCGAGCTGGAGTTCGAGATCGACGATCTGGGCTTGAGCGCCATGATCGTCGGGACCGGCCGGGCCGAGCTCCCGGCTGCGCTCGAGGCGGCTCGGGCCCGGGGGATACCGCTGATCCGGGTGGTGTCCACAGGCGGCGGCGACGGCTTCGGCATCGACGTCGACGGTGAACCCGTGCGTCGGGGTGTGAGCTCGCACCGCAGCGGTCACGACGACGTGGCCCTCGTCCTCCACACGTCCGGCACGACCGCCAGGCCCAAGATCGTTCCGCTGCGCCACAGCAACATCAGCGCGTCCGCCGAGGCCATCGCCGGCACCCTGGAGCTCGGGCCCGCAGATCGCGGCTGCAACGTGATGCCCCTGTTCCACATCCACGGACTGGTGGCCGGCCTCTGCAGCTCGCTGGTGGCAGGAGCCACCGTGATGTGCAGCACCGGGTTCTCCGCGCCCGACATGCTGGGCTGGCTACGGGACCACCGGGTCAGCTGGTACACCGCGGTCCCCACGATGCACCAGGCGTTGCTCGAGCGGGCAGCCGCCCACCCCGCCGAGCTCGAGGGAGTGGGGCTGCGCTTCATCCGTTCGTCGTCGGCATCGCTGGCGCCCTCGGTGATGGCCGAGCTGGAGTCCACGTTCGGCTGCCCCGTCATCGAGGCCTACGGCATGACCGAGGCGGCCCACCAGATGGCGTCCAACCCGCTCCCGCCAGGGGTCCGCAAGCCGGGATCGGTCGGACCCGCGGCCGGACCCAAGGTCGCGATCATGGACGACGACGGCGACCTGGTGCCCACCGGCATGGCCGGCGAGGTGGTGATCGCAGGTCCGAACGTGATGTCGGGCTACCGCGACAACCCCGAGGCCAACGCCGAGGCGTTCAACGACGGCTGGTTCCGTACCGGCGACCAGGGCCGCCTCGACGGCGACGGCTACCTCTTCCTCACCGGCCGGCTGAAGGAGATCATCAACCGCGGGGGAGAGAACGTGTCGCCCCGCGAGGTCGACGAGGTCCTGCTCGAGCACCCGGGGGTGGCCCAGGCGGTCACCTTCGCGGTGCCCGACCGCCGCCTCGGCGAGCAGGTGGCGGCCGCGGTGGTCGCCGCTCCCGCCATAGGAGCATCGATGACCGAGCGGGAGGTGCGCGAGTTCGTCGCGGCGAGGCTGGCGCCCTACAAGGTTCCCAGGCGGGTGGTGTTCGTCGACGCCATCCCCAAGGGGCCTTCCGGCAAGCTCCAGCGCATCGGGCTGGCCGACACCCTGGGCCTGGCCGACCTCGACGCCCACGAGGCCCCCGCCGCCTTCGTCGAGCCCACCACCGCGGCCGAGCTGCTCATGGCGGAGCTGTGGTGCGAGGCCTTGGGCCTGGAGTCGGTGAGCGCGGCCGATCACTTCCTCGACGTGGGCGGCGACTCGCTCACGGCCACCCGGCTGCTCACCCGGGTGCGGGACGAGATCGACATCGAGGTGTCGATGCTCGCCTTCTTCGACGCTCCCACCATCGCCGAACAGGCTCGCCTCGTCGAGGACCTGCTGCTGGCCGAGGAAGACGCCGGGTGACCGGCGCCGACCGGTCCGACCGAGTGGCCGAGTTGATCGCTCGGCGGCGCAGCGCGCCACGCCGTGCGCTCGCGCCCGTGGACAACGATGGCCCGGCCCCCCTCAGCACCATCCAGCTCGGGCTCTGGACCCTCGAGGCCATGGCTCCGGGCCAGGGCAGCACGAACCGTCCGACGGCGGCCCGGCTCCGAGGCCCGCTCTACGTCGACGCGCTCGGTTGGGCACTCGATGCGATCGTGGAGCGCCACGAGCCGCTGCGCACCGTGTACCCGTTCGCCGACGAGGAACCGGTCCAGGTGGTGATCGACGACGTCGGCGTCGACCTGGCTCGGGTCGACGTCGCCGGGCTCGGGCGTGTCGAGCAGGAGGAGGAGCTTCGTCGGGTGCTGGAGGAGGCCCGGCAGGTCTCCCTCGATCCGGCTCGCCAGGTCCAGTTCGCCGCCACCCTGCTGACCGAGGCTCCGGAGTCACATGTCCTGGTGGTCTCGCTGAACCATCTGGCCTTCGACGGCTGGTCCGAGACCGTCTTCTGGTCGGACCTGCTCGAGCTCTACCGGGCCAGGCTCCACCGGGACCGGACCCGCCTGGCGCACCTGCCGATCCGCTTCGGCGACTACGCCCGCTGGGAGCGTCACCAGGCAGCAGAGACCGACCTCGACGAGTCCCTGGGGCGCTGGCAGGAGATGCTCGCCGGGCTCGGGCAGGCCCCGGCCCTGCCCGACGGAGGCGACCCCACCGCGCCGTACGAACTGGTCACCGTCGCGCTGGCCGAGGCGGAGATGCAGGCGGTGCGGGACCTGTCTCGGGCCGAGCGGACCACCCCCTTCGTGGTCCTGCTGGCCGGGGTGGAGCTGGCCAGCCGGGAGCTCCTCGACGCCGAGGACTTCCTGACCCGCTGCCCGATCGCCGGGAGGGATCGGCCCGAGGTCCACGACCTGGTGGGCTGTTTCATCAACCACCTCTACATCCGCAGCGGGTTCCGCGACGCCCGAACCCACGCCGAGCACCTGCGCGCGGTGCGGTCCCGGGTCGCCGCGGCCATGAGCGGCCGGGCGGTCCCCAACCGACGGGTTCTCGAGCTGTTCGGCAGCTGGTCCCGGCGCCCCGAGCTGGCCCGAGTCAGCTTCCAGTGGCGGGACTTCCCTCGCCGATTGCCGGCCGACGGTCCCCTCGACATCGAGCTGATCCACATGCCGGACCGCTCGGACGGCCTCTCGGTGTACGTGACCCCCCGGGCCCACGACGCCGAGCTGGTGGTCCAGTACGACCCGGGCCGGTTCACCAACGGCTCGGCCAGCGAGTGGGCGGGTCGGCTCCGCGAGCACGTGTCCGCCCTCTGCGCCGATCGCGCCCGTCCCATCGGCCCGCTGCGGCCCCGCTGCAGCCGCCCCGACCCCACGGTCCCCCTGGTCCCCGAGAAGATCGAGCGGGTGAGCGCCAGCATCGCCCGCCAGGTGAGGCTGGCGCCCGACGCTGACGCGGTGCTCGCAGGACCCTCCCGGCTCACCTACCGGGAGCTGTGGGATCGCAGCTCGTCGCTGGCCGGAGCCCTGATCGGCGCCGGCGTCGCGCCGGGCGACCCGATCGCGATCCTGTGCGAGAGAACCCCCGGCTACGTGGTGGCCATGCTCGGGTGCCTGCGTGCCGGAGCCGTGGCCGTGCCCCTCGATAGCGAGCTGCCCGTGCAGCGTCTCGGGCTCATGGCGAGCGTCGCCGGGGCTCGCCGGGCCGTGGTCGTCGGCGAACACCCTCGACCCGACGACACCGGCGTCGCGACCTGGGTGCGGCTCCACCCCGACGGCCGACTGGTGGACGGCGACCACCATGCCCTGGACCGGGTGGACGTGGAGCCCCTGGAGGACCGGGCCTACGTGTTCTTCACGTCGGGCACCACTGCAGAGCCGAAAGGGGTCCTGGGCACCCACACCGGCTTGGCCCACTTCCTGGCCTGGGAGAGGGCCCGACTCGGGGTCACCCCGACCGATCAGGTCGCGGGTGTGACCGGGCCCTCGTTCGACGTGGCCCTCCGAGAGCTCTTCCTTCCGCTGACCTCGGGAGCGACGCTGGTGCTCGCCGAGCCCGGCATCCGGCCCGATCGAGGCCTGCGCTGGCTTCGCGAGAGCGGCGCGACGATCGTGCACATCACCCCGTCGCTGGCCGGAGCCTGGTTGGCGGAGGACGGAGGCGTGGGCGGGCAGAGCCGGCTGCGATGGACCCTCTTCGCCGGCGAGCGGCTCCGTGGGGAGCTGGTGAACCGGTGGCGTTCTGCGGTCGGCGCGGGCCGGATCATGAACCTGTACGGCCCCACCGAGACCTGCATGGTCAAGGCAGCACACGAGATCGGACCCGTCCCGGGTGCAGGCGTGCAGCCGGTCGGACACCCGCTCCCGCACAGCCAGCTGCTGGTCGTCGACGGTGGTCGCCTGTGCCAGCCTGGCGAGGACGGCGAGGTGGTGATCCGCACCGCCGTGGGCACTGCCGGCTACCTCGCAGACCGCGCCGGTGGCTTCGTGGCGAACCCCCTGGTACCCGGTAGCGACGAGATCGTCTACCGCACGGGTGACCGGGGTCGCTACGGACCCGACTGGGCGGTGACCGTCGACGGCCGCTTCGACGACCAGGTCAAGATCGACGGGATCCGGGTCGAGCCCGACGAGACGGCCGACATCCTGCGCCGGCACCCCGGCGTGGCCGACTGTGCCGTGCTGGCGGTCGAGTTCGACGACGGCACCCGGCTGGCGGGCTTCGTCGTGCCCGCCGGACCGCGCCCGTCCGATCGGGAGCTGCGTCAACACCTGCGGGACTGGGTCAGGACCTCGTCCATCCCGTCCACCTTCACCGCCGTCGAGCGGATCCCCCTGACCACCAACGGCAAGACCGATCGCCGGGCCCTCCTCGCGCTCGGTGTTGGAGCCGGAGCGACCGATGCCACCCCGATCGCACCCCCGGGCGGTACGACGCTGGCCGAGATCGTGATCGAAGCGTGGAAGGGGGTGCTGGGCGTCGAGGCGGTCGACGACGATGCCGACTTCTTCGCGCTGGGCGGCACCTCGCTGCGGGCGCTGCGGATCATGGCCCGCATCGAGGCCGACACCGGGATCGCGGTGCCGATCGACCTGTTCTTCGACAGTCCGACCATCCGCGAGTTCGCCGGCACCGTGGCGGCGCTGGGCGGCGCCGACGCCGAGCCCGCCGGAGGCGACGTCGAGCGTGCGGGCCCGGGTGACGACGTGGCCCCGAGTGAAGGCGGCGCCACGCTGTCGTTCTCCCAGGAGCGCATGTGGGTGGACGAGCAGCGCCGCCCCGGGACCTTCAACCACGTGATGCGCTCGATCCAGCGGGTCCGCGGCCCTCTCGACGTCGACGCCCTGGGCCGGGCC
>JBFINV010000010.1:0-17506 GCA_041611015.1 Acidimicrobiales bacterium
CCAGTCGGGCAAGCCGGTGGGGGTCCTCCGGACCCACGAGTGGGCTCCCCGGGTGCTGATCGCCAACTCCAACCTGGTGCCCGACTGGGCGAACTGGGACGAGTTCCGCCGCCTCGAGCAGCTCGGCCTCACCATGTATGGCCAGATGACCGCGGGCTCGTGGATCTACATCGGCACCCAGGGCATCCTCCAGGGCACCTACGAGTGCTTCGCCGAGATCGCCCGTTCCCGCTTCGGCGGCTCCCTGGCCGGCACCCTCACCGTCACCGCCGGGCTCGGCGGCATGGGTGGGGCCCAGCCCCTGGCCATCACCATGAACGACGGGGTGGCCCTCTGCGTGGAGGTCGACCCCGACCGAGTGCAGCGCCGGGTCGAGACCCGCTACCTCGACGAGGTGGCCGACGACTACCACGACGCCCTCCGCCGCTGCGCCGCCGCGGTCGCCGACCGCCGGGCCCTGTCCGTGGGGCTGTTGGGCAACGCCGCCGACGTGCTGCCCAGGCTGCTGGCCGACGGGGTCGAGGCCCACGTCGTCACCGACCAGACCCCGGCCCACGACCCGCTGAGCTACATCCCCAACGACCTGTCGATCGAGGCCGCCGACGAGCTCCGGCGCAGCCAGCCCGACGAGTACACCCGGCGGGCCCGCATCGCCATGGCCACCCACGTCGAGGCCATGGTGGGCTTCCTCGACGCCGGCGCCGAGGTGTTCGACTACGGCAACAGCCTCCGGGCCGAGGCCGAGCTGGGCGGCTACGACCGGGCCTTCGCCTACCCCGGCTTCCTCCCCGCCTACATCCGGCCGCTCTTCTGCGAGGGCAAGGGACCCTTCCGCTGGGTGGCGCTGTCGGGTGACCCCGCCGACATCGCCGCCACCGACCGGGCGGTGCTCGAGGAGTTCCCCGACGACGCGGCCCTGGCCCGCTGGATCACCATGGCCGCCGAGCGGGTGGCGTTCCAGGGGCTCCCGGCCCGGATCTGCTGGCTGGGGTACGGCGAGCGCCACCGCCTCGGGCTGCGCTTCAACGAGATGGTGCGCTCGGGCGAGCTGACGGCCCCCATCGTGATCGGCCGTGACCACCTGGATTCGGGATCGGTGGCCTCGCCCTACCGGGAGACCGAGGACATGGCCGACGGCAGCGACGCCATCGCGGACTGGCCCCTGCTCAACGCCCTGGTCAACACCGCCTCAGGCGCGGCCTGGGTGAGCATCCACCACGGCGGGGGCGTGGGCATCGGCCGCTCGATCCACGCCGGGCAGGTGAGCGTGGCCGACGGCACCGACCTGGCCGCCGCCAAGCTCGAGGCGGTCCTCCTCAACGACCCCGCCACCGGGGTGCTGCGCCACGTCGACGCCGGCTACGACCGGGCCGTGGAGGTGGCCACCGAGCGGGGCGTCCGGTCGCCGATGCTGGAGCAGCAGGGGTGACCGGCACCCTCCCGGGCGCCGAGAGCACCCGCGGCCGACGCCGCGGTGGGCGGCGGCCCCGCAGCCCCGCATCCGCCGGTCCCGAGCAGCGCCCCTTCGAGCAGCCCCGGCTCACCTTCGAGCCCGTCGCGGCGGTGTCCGAGGACGAGCTCGAATCCATCCACGAGGCGTCGCTCTCAGTGCTGCGGGACGTGGGCATGGACTTCCTGCATCCCGAGGCTCGGACCCTGCTCGCCGCCGCGGGGGCCCGGGTCGACGACGACTCGCCCCGGGTGCGCTTCGACCCCGACATGGTCATCGAGCTGGTGGCTGGCGCGCCCGGCGAGTTCACGCTCCACGCTCGTAACCCGGACCACCACCTCCGCGTCGGGGGCGACGCCATCGCCTTCGGGTCGGTGGCCAGCGCGCCCAACGTCTCGGGACTGGGGGCCGGGCGCCGGACGGGCAACGCCGAGGACTTCCGCAACCTGGTCCGGCTCTCCCAGGTCCTGGACGCAGTGCACTTCCACGGTGGGTACGCCGTCGAGCCCGTGGACCTGCACCCCTCGGTCCGCCACCTGCACGCCACCTACGACCTGCTCACCCTGAGCGACAAGGCGATCCACACCTACAGCCTGGGCCGCGAGCGCACCCTCGACTGCATCGAGATGATCCGCATCGCCCGGGGTCTGGACGAGGCCCGGCTCGAGACCGAACCGTCGCTGTACACCGTGGTCAACACCTCGTCGCCGCTGCGGCTCGACACCCCGATGATCGAGGGGATCCTCGAGCTCTCGGCTCGCAACCAGCCGGTCGTCCTCACCCCCTTCACGCTGGCCGGGGCCATGGCCCCCGTGACCCTCGCCGGGGCCCTGGTGCAGCAGAACGCCGAGGCCCTGGCCGGCATCGCCCTCACCCAGGCGGTCCGGCGGGGAGCGCCGGTGGTCTACGGCGGGTTCACTTCGAACGTGGACATGCAGTCCGGCGCTCCGGCCTTCGGCACCCCTGAGTACCTCAAGGCGGCCCTGGTCGGGGGGCAGCTGGCCCGGCGCTACGGCCTGCCCTACCGGTCCTCCAACGTGAACGCGGCCAACGCCCTCGACGCCCAGGCCGCCTACGAGAGCATGTTCTCGTTGTGGGGGGCGGTGATGGGAGGCGCCAACCTGATCTTCCACGCCGCGGGGTGGATGGAGGGGGGCCTGCGATCGTCCTTCGAGAAGATGGTGCTCGACGCCGAGCTGCTGCAGATGGTGGCGGTGGCGCTGGAACCGGTGGTGGTGGACGACGACAGCCTGGCCGTCGAGGCCATCGCCGACGTGGGCCCGGGCGGTCACTTCTTCGGCACCGAGCACACCCAGGCTCGCTACCGCACCGCGTTCCACGCCCCGATGATCTCGGACTGGCGGAACTTCGAGGCCTGGCAGGAGGGCGGTAGCCCCGCCGCCGACGAGAAGGCGGCTTCGATCGCTCGCCAACTCCTGGAGTCCCACCAGGACCCGCCGATGGAAGACGACATGAGAGCAGAGCTGGCCGACTACGTGGCCCGCCGGGTGGGCGAGGGCGGCGTGCCCACCGACTACTGACATGGGCGAGCCACTCCTGGGCGAGCCTCTCGTCCTCCAGCTGGACGAGAGCCCACCGGACCACCCGTTCGCGTCCGTGCAGCTCTACCACGCCGACATCGCCCTTCTGAACTACCTGCTTCAAGACCTGCGAGCGCTGACGCGCCGCGCCGCAGCTGGCGAGATCCAGCTGGTGGCCCACGAGACCATCGAGTGGAAGGTCCACGGGCTGCGGCGGCGCACCATCGTGTGCGACCCGACCCGACTACTGCAGCGCCGCGACGTCGAGATGGTCGGCTTCTTCGGCGACCGCCGCGCCGAGTCCGACGGCGCCGCGGTCGACGAGGTCGAGGTCGAGCTGCACCGCGAGTTCCGGAACTACCCGGGGATCTTGAGCTACAGCTCCATCGAGCTCGTCGACAACCAGTGGGCCGATCTGGTGGTGCACGCCGAACCCAGCGACCGCCAGGCCTGGCGGGACAGTCGGGTGCACGTGTACGCCGCCGAGGAGCTGGCGCCCCGGGTGTACCACAACGTCCGCATCCACAACGGCTGCATCCCCGACGGTGCCATAGGATCGGAGACCGTGGTCATCGAGACCACCAAGTACTGGGACTACGACGTGTGCCCCACCTGGCACGCCTTCCGGGAGCTGCCCGGCGGCGCCACCGGCACCGTCGGCAGCCCGTGGACCGATCTGGCCGCGGGCCCGACATGACGGTCCGGCCGATCCTCTCGATCGGCCACCCGCTGTTGCGACGGCGCGCCGAGGAGGTCCCGGTCGACCACATCGCCAGCGCCGAGGTCCAGCAGCTCGTCGACGACCTGATCGACACCATGCGGGCTGCCCACGGTGCCGGGCTCGCGGCCAACCAGATCGGAGTACTGCAGCGGGTGGCGGTGCTCGAGGTGACCCGGAACCCCCGCTACCCCTACAAACCCCCGATCCCCCTAACGGTGGCGATCAACCCGGAGATCCGGCCTCTCGATGAGGAGCACGTGGTCATCAACGAAGGCTGCCTGTCGGTGCCGCTCCGCGGCGAGCTCGAGCGGGCGGTGAACGTGCGGGTGTCCTACTACGACCGCGAGGGCGGCTTCCACGAGACCTTGGCCCGGGGGCTCACCGCCGGCACGTGGCAGCACGAGTGCGACCACCTCGACGGCACCCTGTTCATCGATCGGGTACAGGACCCCAACACTCTGGCCACCTGGGAGGAGTTCGAGGCCCACCACCGGGACGCCTTCGTCGAGCGCATCACCGCGTTCGTGGAGCGAGTCGAGTCGTGACCAGCTACTGGTGCGAGCTCGCCTGGCTCGGCGGTGACGAAACCGTCGCCGGGGTGTCGATCGGGGTCGACGGGGACCGGATCGCGGCGCTGGAGGTCGGGGTACCCGAGGCGCCACCGGGTGCGGAGCGGCTGGCCGGGTTGACCCTGCCGGCGCTGGCCAACGCCCACAGCCACGCCTTCCACCGGGCCCTCCGAGGCCGGACCCACGCCGGGCAGGGGACCTTCTGGGACTGGCGCGAGCCCATGTACGCGTTGGCGGGCCGGCTCGACCCCGAGCGCTACCACCGCCTGGCCCGGGCCGTGTACGCAGAGATGGCCGTCGCCGGCATCGGCGTGGTGGGGGAGTTCCACTACGTGCACCACCAGCCCGACGGCACGCCCTACGAGGACCCCAACGCCATGGGGTCGGCACTCGCTGCGGCGGCCACCGATGCCGGCATTCGCCTCACGCTGCTCGACGCCTTGTATCTCCACGGCGGTCTGGGCGAGGCCGGTGACACCTGGACCTACCGACCGGTCAGCGCCGGCCAGGTTCGTTTCAGTGACGGCTCCGCCGACAAATGGGTCGATCGGGTCAGCTCCCTCCACGCCTCGGTGGGAACCGAGACCGGTCGGGTGGGCGCCGCCATCCACTCGGCGCGAGCCGTGGACCCCGAGGCCATGGAGGTGGCCCGGGACTGGTCGTCCGACGCCGAGGCCCCGCTCCACGTGCACGTGTCCGAGCAGGAGGCCGAGAACACCACCATCGGGTTCGCCTTCGACTGCACTCCCGTGGAGCTCCTCCACCGGCACGGGGTGCTCGGGCCCCGGGTCACGGTGATCCACGCCACCCACGCCGAGGAGCCCGACATCGAGCTGCTCGCCGGCAGCGGCGCCGGCTGCTGCCTCTGCCCCACCACCGAACGGGACCTCGCCGACGGCATCGGTCCCAGCGCCGCTCTGGCAGCGGCAGGAGTCCCCATCTCGGTGGGCTCGGACTCCCACGCAGTGATCGACCTGTTCGAGGAAACCCGGGCGGTGGAGCTCGACGAGCGGCTGGCGTCCGGGCACCGGGGCACCCATGCGGTCCCGGCACTCGCGACGATGGCGACCGACACCGGCTACGCGGCGCTGGGCTGGGCCGATGGCGGGCGCATCGAGGTCGGCGCCCTGGCGGATCTGACGACGGTGCGTCTGGACTCGGTCCGCCTGGCCGGCACGGATCGGGCGAATGTGCTGGACTCGGTGATCTTCGCGGCCACCGCCGCCGACGTGGCCCACGTGATGGTGGGCGGCGAGTGGGTGGTCCGCGACGGCCGGCACCGGACCGTCGACGCCGCGGCCGAGCTCGGCGCCGCGATCGAGGAGCTGTGCTCGCCATGACCCTCGTGGTCGACAACATCGGCGAGCTGGTCACCAACGACCCGGATGCCGGCGAGGGTCCGTTGGGGGTGCGCCACCGGGCCTCGGTGGTCATCGACCCCGAAGCGGGCACCGTGGTCTCGGTCGGGGACGCCGGCCAGGTCGCCGATGAGCGCATCGATGCCAGCGGCCGCTGCGTGCTGCCCGGCTTCGTCGACTCGCACACCCACCTGGTCTTCGCCGGCGACCGGGCCGAGGAGTTCACCCGGCGCATGGCCGGCGAGCCCTACGACGGCGGGGGCATCCGGACCACCACCGATGCCACCCGGCAGGCCGCCGACGACGAGCTACGAGCCCTGCTCGACGCAAGACTACGCGAGCTGCACCAGGCCGGCACCACCACCGTGGAGATCAAGACCGGCTACGGGCTCTCGGTCGAGTCCGAGGCCCGTCTGGCCGAGCTGGCGGCGGCGGTCACCCCGGAGGTCACGTTCCTGGGAGCCCACGTGGTCCCCGCCGAGTTCGACGGTCGGGCCGACGAGTACGTGGACCTGGTCCGGGGACCGATGCTGGACGCGGTGCGACCGCACGTGCGCTGGGTCGACGCGTTCTGTGAGACCGGCGCCTTCGACGTCGACCAGAGCCGAGCCGTCCTCGAGGCCGGGCGGGACGCGGGCCTGGGCCTGCGGCTGCACGCCAACCAGCTGGGGCCCGGTCCCGGCGTTCAGCTCGGTGTCGAGCTGGGCTGCGCGTCGGTCGACCACTGCACCCACCTGACACATGACGACATCGACGCGCTGGCCGGCAGCGACACCGTGGCCACCTTCCTCCCCGCCACCGACTTCTCGACCCGCCAGCCCTACCCCGACGCCCGCCGGGCCCTCGACGCCGGCGTCCGGGCGGCGCTGGCGTCCAACTGCAACCCGGGGTCGAGCTACACCTCGTCGATGTCGTTCTGCATCGCCCTGGCCGTCAGGGACATGCACATGACCATCGACGAAGCCGTCGCTGCGGCCACCACCGGTGGTGCCGCCGCCCTGCGCCGGGACGACGTGGGGCGGATCGCGGCCGGGGGACCGGCCCATCTCACGATCCTGGAAGCGCCGAGCCGGCACCACCTGGCCTACCGCCCCGGGGTGCCGTTGGTCCGTCGCACCATCGGCGCGCTTTATGCGCTACCTGGTCACGATGTGCTGGCCGACCAGGCCGATTACGGAGAGGAGCTCCGGTGACGATCCCGAACCCGACCGAGCACAACCAGTGGTACCCATTCGCAGATCGGCCGCTGCCGCCAGTGGTCGACGGCAAGCTGGCGAACCCGGCGGCCATCCCCATCACCGACCCCGACCCGCTCCCCGACCGGGCCCGGTTCGTCGTCGTCGGAGCCGGTATCCACGGGCTCTCCACCGCCTACCACCTGGCGATGGAGCTGGCGCGTACCGGGAAGGGCGGGCCGGGCGATGTTGTCCTGATCGACAAGCAGGGGCCTGGCGCCGGCGCCACCGGTCTGGCGTGCGGCTGTGTCCGCAACCTCTACATGACCGGACCCCTGCACGCCATCCTCCGAGCCAGCGTCGAGGTGTGGGAGTCCGACCCGGTGAACTTCGGCTTCCAGCAGGTCGGCTACGTGTCGATCGGCGAGGCCAACCAGGAGGGCGACTACGTGCGCCTCCACGCCTCGCAGAACGCCGCGGGCTACCCATCGGACCTCTACGTGGGGCCCGACGCCCACGACTTCCTGCTCGGGCTGTGGCCGGACTTCAAGACCGAGCACTGCGACGTGGTCCTCCACGAGCACCGGTCCGGGTACGCCGGGACCCACATGGCCGTGTGGGGCCTCGACCAGAAGTGCCGCCAGTGGGGTGTGCGACGGGTGTACGGGGTGACCGTGAAGGGCTACAACCTCGACAACTCGGGCGCGGTGACCGCGGTGGAGACCGACCAGGGTCCCATCTCCTGCGAGCAGATCGTGGTCGGTGCCGGGGCCTGGACGCCGATGCACTGGGATTGGCTCGGCGGCCCGTCGTCGCTCGACGTGGTCTATCCCGACGGCCACGTGGCCCCCGCCGCCGACATGTGGACCTACTGGCGACTACTCGAGGGCGAGGTGGTCCTGCCCGAGGGCGTCCACTTCCGCACCGCTCAGCACCGGGACTCGCCGGTTCTCCACGTGGAGCTGATGAACACCCCGGTCCACGGCGACGACGGCGAGATGATCCAGGACCACGTCTACACCTACGTGCGCTATGCCGCGGAGCGGGTGGGGGTGCCCGGGTTGCAGGGGGGGACCATCCCGATCCGACTGGGGCCCCAGGCCGAGGTCGAGCCCTACGGCCACCTGAACGACCGCTACCAGGCCGACGAGTGGTTCGCCGACTACTGGTGCGCCACACTCGGGATGCTCTTCGAGCGCTTCGAGAACCTCCGGCCCCACTTCAAGGCCCGCCGCAACGGCGGCATCGGGGCGTTCACCCCCGACAACGTGCCGGTCTTCGACTACGTGTGCGACAACGCCTGGGTGATCGCGGACTCCAACCACGGCTTCAAGATGATCGGCGTGGGCAAGCTCACGGCCGACCTGCTGGTGCACGGCACCATGCCAGAAGAGCTGAAGCCCTTCGCGTTCGACCGCTACCGCACCGGTGGGACCTTCGGTGACCGGAACTCGAACTGCCCGTGGGTCTGAGGGCTGCGAGCTACCTGGGCGAGAACACCCTGCCGATCCTGGGCGGTGTGGCCGAGCGGGTCGGGGCCGAGCTCTGGGTGCCCGGACGCCCTGGCAGCTCCGCGGATGCCCGGCGGGAGCTGGCTGGCGCCGACGGCCCCGAGCTGGTGTGGGCGTGTGGCCGCCTGACCGCCCAGCTCATCGACGAGGGGGTCTTCGACGCCGAGGTGGTCGCGGCCCCGGTGTTCGCGGGCCAGGGGGATGCGGTGTACCACTCGGTGGTGTTGGCTCGTTCGGTGGACGGGCCGGTCTCGCTGGCCGACGCCGCCGGGGCCCGGTTGGCGGTGAACGAGCCCGAGTCCTGGTCCGGGCACCACGCGCTGGTGGCGCACCTGCGCGATGTCGGGTTGACGATGGATCTGTTCTCGTCGGTGATCCAGACGGGGTCCCATCGGGACTCGGTGGTCGCCGTCGCCGAGGGCCGGGCCGACGTGGCCGCGGTCGACCACACCGTCTGGGAGCACCTGCTCTCGGCCGCCGCCTCCGCCGCCGCCTCGCTGGCGGTGATCGACCGCAGCGCGGACTGGCCGGCACCGCCCTTCGCCCTCCGGCGGAGTGTGTCCGCAGAGGTCCGAGAGCATCTGCTCGCAATCGGCCCAGGCAACGTGCCCGGCCTGCAGGCCGTGGTGCCCGCCGGGCTGGCCGACTACCGGCCCCTGCTGTCCGGCTGACCGGCCGACCTGCGTAGCGTGGGCGGGATGGTCGGGGCGTCCCTGCTCTTCGTGCACAGCCCCCTGGTCGGGCCATCGTCACTGCGGCGCCTGGCGGAGGCCGCCGCTCGCGCCGGCCACGAGACGGCCCTCCCGGACCTGACGCCGATGGCCGCGAGCAACCGACCACACGAGGTGTACCGCGACCTGGCGGTGGAGGCAGCCCGGGCGCTGACCGGACCGCCGGTCGTCGTGGGTCACTCGGGTGCTGGCGCCTTCCTCCCGGCGATCGGCGAGGCGATCCGGGAGACTGCAGGCCTGGTGTTCGTCGACGCGCTCGTCCCGCCGGCCGAGGGGGCACATCGCACGCCCGACCGGTTGGCGGCACTCCTGGACGAGCAGACGGTCGAGGGCGTCCTTCGCCCGTGGCTCGACTGGTGGCCGGCCGAGGCCGTGGCGGAGCTCCTACCCGAGGCCGCGGATCGCGACGAGCTGGCTGCGGACATGCCCCGGGTCCCCCGGTCGTTCTACGACGTCCCCATCGCGGTCCCACCAGGCTGGTCGGAGCAACCATGCGGTTACCTGCGCCTCAGCCCGGCCTACGACGCCGAGCTCGAGCGGGCCAGGCAGTGGGGCTGGCCCACTGCGACGCTGGAGTCGACCCACCTCGGCACCCTCACCGAACCCGACCGAGTTCTGGTGGAGGTGCTCGGGCTGACCGGCCACCTGCGCCGGGCCTGAACGAGGTCCCGAGGGTTTCGCGGCGCCCCCTGGGTGGGCCCGGGCCCGGTGGTAGCGTCGCCCTCGTGTGCACTGGACCGGTGCTGACGTTCGTGTCCTGCCGGGACGACGCCCGATCGGCCCAGCTCGCCGAGGTGATGCGCTCGGTCATCCACGCCAATCGGCGGACCGGACTGCGCCTCGAATCGGTCGACGTCGACGCCGCCCCCGAACGCGTCGTCGAGCTGGGCCTGCTCGAGTACCCAGCCGTGATCTTCACGTGCGACGGCGTCGAACGGACGCGACTCGTCGGTGCCCAGTCACGCCGTGCCGTGCTCCAGTGGTTGCTGCCGGAGCTCCACCACGATCCGGACGCAGCCCTCGCCGAGCTGCGGAGACAGCTCGACTCACCGGGTGAGCACTTCCCTCGCCGGGTCCTGCACCGTCACGAGCGGGTCGGCAGGTCGGCCCGGGCCACGATGCTCGGTCGGATCCCGATGTTCGCGTCGCTCTCCAAGCGCGAGCTGACTGGCTTGGGCCGGGTCGCCACCGAGGTGGTGCTCGACGCCGGCAGCGTCCTCCTGCGAGAGGGTGAGCCCGTTGAGGGCTGCTGGGTGATCGTCGCCGGGACCCTGTCGGTGCGACGGGGGCGCCGCGTCGTCGCCACCCTCCGAGCAGGCGAGGTCGTGGGGGAGATGGCGCTGCTCGACGGCGGGCCGAGGACGGCAACGGTCACCGCCGACGAGCGGTGCGTCCTGCTGGCGCTCGACCGGGCCCCTTTTCAGGCGGTGCTGGCCGGCTCACCACGGCTCGCGATCACGTTGCTCGAGACCATGTCCCGACGCCTCCGGGACGCCGACGCGCAGCTGGTCGACTGAGCCAGCGCTTCAGCGGGCCAGCCAGTCGGCGATGGCCTGGCCGATCTCGTGGGGGCTGTCCTCCTGGATGAAGTGGATGCCGGCCACGGTGACCTCGGTCTGGTTGGGCCAGCTGCGGCAGAAGTCGCGCTGGTCACCCGTCAGGATCGCGCCTGGATCGGCGTTGACGAACAGCTTCGGGACAGCGCTCGCCGCCAGCCATTCCGAGTAGGACTGCACGATCTCCACCACGTCGGCCGGCTGACCCTCGATCGGGATCTCCCGGGGCCACGTCAGGGTCGGCCACCGATGCTGCGACTCCACGAAGGGCCGCCGGTACTCGTCGTGCTCCTCCTTCGAGAGGGTGCGCTGGATCGACGCCGGGAGCACCGCTTCCACGAAGAGGTTCTTGTCGATGACCATGTCCTCACCGGCCGGGGACCGGAAGCCCTGGAAGATCCCCACCGCGGCCTCGGGCCAGTCGTCCCAGGTGACCGGGCGGACGATGGCCTCCATGTAGGCGATGCCGGCCACCCGGTCCCGGTGTCGGTTGGCCCAGTCGAAGCCGAGGGCGGATCCCCAGTCGTGCACCACGAAGGTCACCCGGTCACCGAGGTCGAGCTGATCGAGCAGGCCGTCGAGGTACCCCCGGTGCTCGACGAAGCGGTACGAGTCCGGTCCGGGATCGTCGAGCTTGTCGGAGTCACCGTGGCCGATCAGGTCGGGTGCGATGCAGCGGCCCCGGTCCGAGACATGCGGAACGACGTTCCGCCACAAGTACGACGAGGTGGGGTTGCCGTGCAGGAACACGATCGGATCGCCCGAGCCCGACTCGTGGTAGGCCATCTTCTTGCCGTTCACGGTTGCGTAGGACTTCGGCAGCGTGGCGGTGTCGAAAGGGGCGTCGGTCATGGCAGGACCTCGAGTCTCGCTGGGCGGGGCGCGGCGGTGGGCCGCTCGAGGATTCCTATCACCCCGAGGTGGTGCTCGTGGCCTCGACCTTCGAGGCCGCCATTCGCATCTGCGCCAGTCTCCGCACTGCCGCGCTGACCTCGGTTGCCGGCAACGGTCGGCCGACCACATAGCCCTGGAGCCGGTCGGCGCCGAGTGCGCACAGCTCCCGCGCCTGGCGAGGGGTCTCCACCCCTTCGGCGGTGATCGTCATGCCCAGCAGATGACCGGTCTCGATGATGAGCCGCACCAGCGAGCGGTCGTCGGCGTTGTCGAGATTGTGGATGAAGCTGCGGTCGATCTTCAGCACGTCCACCGGCAGCAGCCGCAGGTGACTCAACGAGGTGTAGCCGGTGCCGAAGTCGTCGATCGCCACCTGCACCCCGTGCCGGCGGAGCTCGGCCAGGGCCCGCCCGGCGCGCTCGAAGTCGTCGAGCAGGGCGGACTCGGTGATCTCCACGATCAGCCGGCTGGGGTCGATCCCGTTGGACTCGAGGGGTCCGAGCACGTCGGCGACCAGGGTCCGAGCGCCGAGATGGCGAGCCGACAGGTTGACGGCCACGGGCAGCGTTGCGAGCTCGGGCTCGGATGCCCACGCGCTCATCTGCTCTGCGGCCCGGGCCAGGACCCAGCGGTCCACGTCGATGATGAGGTCGGTTCGCTCGGCAACGGGGATGAAGTCGGCGGGTCGCTGCAGGGCCTCTGGATTCCGCCGCCACCGCACCAGGGCCTCGGCGGCGACGGCCAGCGCATTGCGGTCGGCGATCGGCTGGAAGACCAGCTCCAGCTCGTCGTTGTCGATGCCCTGACGCAGGGACCGTTCCACCTGCAGCCGGTGGGCCAGCTCGGTCTTGAGACCCTCGTCGCACACCTCGATCCGGGCCCGGCCCGCGGACTTGGCCTTGTACACCGCGAGGTCGGCGTCACGGAGGATCTCGTCGGGGGTGAGGTCGCCGTCACCGGCGATGGCGACGCCGATGCTCACCGAGGGCACGAGCTCGGTCTGGCCGACCTGGATGGGAACGCTCGTGGTCTCGAGGATGCGTTCTGCCAGCGCCAGCGCGTCGTGTAGCCCGCTCACCGGCTCGGCGATGACCACGAACTCGTCGCCGCCGAGGCGTCCCAGCTGATCACCGTGGCGGATCGATTCCGAGATCCGGGTGGCCATCGTGCGCAGCACCCGGTCACCGGCGGCGTGGCCGTGCTGGTCGTTCACCGACTTGAACCCGTCGATGTCGATGAACAGGACAGCCAGGTCGTGGTGGGTGCGGCGCACCCGAGCCAGGGACTGCGACAGGTGGGCCATGGTCGAGGACCGGTTGGAGAGGCCGGTCAAGCCGTCGTGGGCCGCCTCGTGGGCCAGGCGCTGCCGGAACTCCTCGCGTTCGGCGAGCGATCGGGCCAGGGCCCCGACGGCCCGCTGCAGCGATTCGCCGAGCCGGCCCGGTGCTTCCTGGGCCAGGACCGGGCTGTCGAGATCGGCTTCGGCGAGGGCCATGGCCTGGCCCTGCGCCAGGGTGAGGTGGTCGACGGCCTCGTTCAGCGCTCGGGCCACGTCTCGGACCTCGTTGGGTCCGGCTTCTCGGACCCGGTCCAGGTGTCCCTGCCGGAGGCGGCCGACCGACTCGCCCATGCGCCGGAGCGGGCGGATGATCCACCAGCTGGCGACCGCGGCGGCGATCAACGCCGCTGCGCCCATCGCCACCGCCAGCGTCGTGGTCTGCCGCTTCGATGCGTTCGCGTCGGCGCGCATCTGCTCCGCTGCCGCCGAGACCTCGCTGGCGGCCGCGTCGGCGAGCTCGGCGTGAAGGGTGATGGTGCGGAGCGAGTCGAGGAAGCCCTGGGTCTCGGACGCGATGTCGACCTCGGTGCCACCGCCCTCGGGGGTGGCGCCGTCGGCGCCGGTGGCGACCAGCGAGTCGGTCAGCTCGTCGACGCGATCGAAGAACGCCGACACCGCTGGATCCGCGGAGATCCGCTCCCAGCGCTGTGCCAGCTCCTCATCGGAGTCGATCAGGACTCCGAGCTCGGCGAGGTGCTGTTCGTACCGGGCGCCGTCCCGCAGGAGCCGGGCCGCGTCGAGGCGCCTGCCGGGTCCGTCGACGAAGCGCACGCGGAAGAAGGACTCGGTCATGGCGGCGACGTCTTCGCGCAGGTGGTCGGCGAGCTCGAGGGCCCGCAGGCCGCGGGTCAGCTCTTCGGCATCGCTGGCTCCAGCCGCCAGCAGGTCCAGCGTCCGGAGCCCGCGGTGGACATGCTCGCCGACGCTGTCCCCGACGGACCCGTACGCGGCGCCGATGGACTCGCTGTCGCCACCGTCGGGGCGCACCAGGCCCCGAGCCCGGGCCAGGAGCCGCTCGGTGTCGTCGAAGTCGGCTGCGTCGAGAAGCTGATCGACCCGGGCCGTGGCCTCGCCGAACTGGGCTTCGAGGTCGAGCTCGGTGAGCTGGGCCACGACTTCGACCGGGATTCCCCGCTCGGCCACCGAGGCGTACGCGTTGGCAGCGTACGACTCGACGGTGATCTCGGACTCGAGCCGGATGGCGTCGTTGAGCGCGGTGGTGGTGCCGGTGATGGCGTCAGCGCGGTCGGCCTGCCGGGAGGCGTCGGCGATCAGGTCGGCCGACACCAGCGCCACGCCGGCGACGGGCACGAGCGCCACGCCGACGAGCGACGCCCGGACGCCGGGCGCGAACCGTCGCAGCCTTCCGACAGACATGGTCTCTCATCGGCACCGAAGAGGCCGGTGTGAATTTCGAGGTGACGGCGTTGCTCGACCACGGCGAGGCCGGCGCTTGTCAGACAGGCTGTGGCCGGGACATCCTGCGGCATGGCTGCACCGATCTTCCACATGGCTGCCGGAGCTCCGACCCCGGTGGCCCCCTTCAGCCACGCCGTCGAGGTCGACGGTTGGGTGCTGGTGACCGGGCAGATGCCCAACGATCCCGCGGACGAGGCCGCCCCGTTGCCGGACACGATCGAGGGTCAGACCCACAACGTCATGGCGAACCTGAGCACAGTGTTGGCGTCGATCGGCCTCGGGCTCGAGCACGTGCTGATGGGTCGGATCTACCTGACGCACTTCGAGGAGGACTACGCCCGGATGAACGCGGTGTGGCGGAGCTACTTCGAGCCGGATCGCCTGCCGGCGCGCACCTGCATCGGGGTCACCGGCCTGGCTCTGGGGGCCAGGGTGGAGATCGACCTCCTGGCGCGCCGGCCCTGATCGGGCCATGAGCGGGCTCCCGATCGTGGACGTGTCCCGGCTCGTCGCCGGCGAGGCCGATCCGGCTGTGGGCGTGGCCATCGACGAGGCCTGCCGCCACACCGGCTTCTTCGTCGTCACCGGCCACGGTGCCGACCTCGATCTGCTCGCCGAGCTGGCCGCGCTGGCCCGGGACTTCTTCTCCCGCCCCGAGGAGGAGAAGGCCGCGGTGGCGATGCGGCATGCCGGGTCGGCCTGGCGGGGCTGGTTTCCCCTCGGCGGCGAGCTCACCTCGGGCGTGCCCGACGGCAAGGAAGGCCTCTACGTGGGGGAGGAGCTCCCGCCCGACCACCCCAGGGTCCGGTCGGGGACGCCCCTCCACGGCCCCAACCTCCTCCCGCCCGAGCCGGCCGGCTTCGGGGCGGCGGTCACCGCCTGGTTCGACCAGATGTCGGAGCTCGCAGCGGCGGTGCTGGAGGGCATCGGGGCCGGGCTGGGCCTGCCTCCGGGATGGTTTGCACGCCACCTCACCGCCGAGCCCACCAAGCTGCTCCGGATCTTCCGCTACCCGCCATTAACAGGCCAGGGCTGGGGCGTGGCCGAACACACCGACTACGGGCTGCTCACGTTGTTGGCCCAGGACGGCCGCCCCGGCCTCGAGGTGCGGGCTGCAGGGGAGTGGGTCTCCGTACCCGCCGAGCCGGACCTGATCGTGTGCAACATCGGCGACATGCTCGAGCGGCTGACCCTCGGGCGGTACCGCTCGACCCCGCACCGGGTCCGCAACGACGGCGGTGAGGACCGGCTGTCGTTCCCGTTCTTCTACGACCCGTCGTGGGACGCAGAGGTGGTGCCCCTGCCCACCGGTGACGCGTCGGCTCTCGACGAGGCTGACCAGGCGGCCACCCGCTGGGACCGCGCCAGCCCCGCGGCCTGGGAGGGCACCTACGGCTCCTACCTCACCGCCAAGGTCGCCCGCGTCTTCCCCGAGCTCTTCGACGCCGTCAACCCCGCGAGGGATCAGACCCCTCGCGGGTAGGGGTCAGACCCCCTCGAGTACTACTCGAGGGTTGCGTAATTGGTCGATCGGTCGGCGGTACGCCGGCCCCGGACCTCGGCGACCGCGTTTCGCAGGTCTCGCAAGTAGTCGTCGACCACACCGGTGTTGGAGTTCGACACCGTGGCGTGCAGCGAGTCCGGCGGGCCCTGGCGATCGTGGTGCCAGCCCCGTTGCTCGAGGGCGTCGGCCAGGGCGAACACGTCGACGGGCTCGTCGGCATTCGGGTCTTGACTCATGGCGACGAGGTGGAAGCCGCCGTCGCCGAGAGTCCGCAACCCGTCGATCTCGGCAATGCCGGCCCGGATGGCGTCCGCGTTCTCGATGGTCCGCCGGGTGAGCTCCACGTACCCCTCGATGCCCAGGGTCTGCATCACGGCCCAGGCCGCCGCCATCGGGAAGCCGGGGCGGGAGCCCTGCAGGTTGGGCGACGCGTAGAACCCGCCCAGCCAGTCGTCGAAGACGAACGTCTGGTAGCGGCGCAGCTCCTTGGTGCGGTGGAGGATGACCGACACCCCCTTCGGCGCGTAGCCCAGCTTGTGGACGTCGGCCGAGATCGACGTGACCCCCTCCACCCGGAAGTCCCACGGGGGGAGCTCGCGGCCCAGGCGTTCCACGAAGGGGAGCACGAATCCACCCATGCAGGCGTCCACGTGACAGCTGGCGCCGACCTCGCTCGCGAGCGCCGCGATCTCGGCCACCGGGTCGAGCACCCCTTGCGGGTACTGGGGCGCCGAGGCCACCAGCAGCGCAGTGTTGTCGTTTACCACCGCCGCCATGGCGTCGGGATCGGCGGTCCAGTCGTCGCGCACCGGGGTGGCGTGCAGGGTCAGCCCGAACAGGTGCGCCGCCTTGTGGAAAGCGGCATGGGCGCTCTCGGCCACCAGCATCTCCGGCCGGGTGACTCCTCGCTCTGCGCGCGCCCGCTCCCGAGCGCCCTTCACCGCGCAGAGGATCGACTCAGTGCCGCCGCTGGTCAGGAACCCGGCTGCGGTGTCGGGACCGTGCAGGAGCTCCGCAGTCCAGCCGACCACCTCCGATTGGATGCGGCCCAACGACGGGAACGCCCGGGTGTTGAGTGCGTTCTCGTGCAGGTACAGGAGTGCGGCTCGGCTGGCAGCTTCCCGGACCCGGGGGCCGCCGTCGAAGACCAGCCCGAAGGTACGCCCATCCGCCCAGCGGACGTCGTCGGAACGCATGGCCTCCAGGTCGGCGATGACGTCGTCGACTGGTCGGCCGGATTCCCCCAGGGTGCCCATGGCGCCGTCACCGTACCTGGCTCGGCCTCTGCGCGCTCGACCCCTGCGAGCCCGGAGCCACCGCTACCGTGAGCGACGATGGACCAGATCGAGGATCGAGCCCCCACGGCAGCATCGCCGAGCTCGGGCGGAGCTGCCGCGGTGGCGCCGTCGGATCCGGCCTTGCTGCGCCGAGAGCAGGAGCGGACCCTGGCATCGGCCCGGATGCGGTACGGGTTCGCGGCCCAGCTGCTGTTCCGGCTGATGGACCTGCTGTACGGCCGAGCCCCGTCGCTGCCCAAGTTCCACGTCCTCGAGGTGGTGGCCCGAGTCCCGTACCAGGCGTGGGAGCAGGTGTCCTACGTGGCCATCACCCACACCCACGCCGAGCCGGGCTTCGCCCGCTCGATCCACGACCGGGTGGCCGAGGCCCGGGCCCAGCAGGACAACGAGCTGTGGCACCTGCTGATCCTCGAAGAGCTCCTGGACCGGCGGGGCCAGCG
>JBFINV010000011.1:0-17394 GCA_041611015.1 Acidimicrobiales bacterium
CCCAGGGTTGAGGCGCCCGGGCACGGCCTCCGGTGCGGTCAGAGGTTCGGCAGGAGCTCGTCGAACAGGCCGCAGAACCGCTCGCTGGCCACCGCAGCGGTCTCCATGACCTCCTCCGATGACAGCGGGGTCTCGGCGATCCCGGCCGCCAGGTTGGTGACCAGCGAGATGCCGAGCACGTCGGCGCCCATGTGCCGGGCCGCGGTTGCCTCGGGGACCGTGGACATCCCCACCAGGGAGGCGCCGAGGATCTTGGCCATCCGGACCTCGGCGGGGGTCTCGAACATCGGTCCCCGGAACCAGAAGTAGATCCCCTCGCCCAGCGTCAGCCCCCGCCGGGCCGCGGCGGCGTGCGCCGCTGCCCGCAGCGCCGGGGTGTACACGTCGGTCATGTCCGGGAACCGCGGCCCCAGCCGCTCGTCGTTGGGCCCGGCCAGGGGGCTCAGCCCGGCAACGTTCACGTGGTCGGTGATGACCACCAGGTCGCCCGGAGCCAGGCCGTCGCCGCAGCCGCCCGCAGCGTTGGTGAGGAGCACCTTCCGGCAGCCGGCCAGGATCGCGGCTCTGACCGCGAACGTGACCTCGTCCATCGAGTGACCCTCGTAGGCGTGGGCCCGGCCGGACAGCAACAGCACCGTGTTGGACCCCATCTGAGCCGAGTAGGCCACACCGGCATGGCCCACGGCGTGAGGGATGGGGAACCCGGGCAGGCCCGCGTAGGGGATGGCCACCGCTCGGTCCAGCAGCTCCGACGTCTCGGGATAGCGGCCGAGCCCGGAGCCGAGGACCGCGACCACGTCGTGGCGCTCGTGGCCGCTGCGCTCGGCGATCGCGCCGGCGGCCCGGGTCAGCCGGTCGTACAGCCCGCTGCTCACACCACTCGCTCGTTGCCGCCGTCGACGGGGATCTGGGCCCCGGTTGTGGCCGCGAAGGCGTCGCTGCAGAGGGCCACGACCGCGGCGGCCACCGTCGCCGAGGTGACCTCGGCGCCCAGGAGGTTGCGGGTCCGGTACTCGTCGACGGTCGAGCCGGCCTCGATGGCCCGCTCCTCGAGGAGCTCGTCGGTCCACAACCCGGTGTCGAAGACCCCGTCCGGATGGACCACGTTGACCCGGATGCCGTCGCCTGCCCACTCGAGGGCGGCCACCCGCGACAGCTGGGTGAGCGCGGCCTTGGACGCCGAGTAGGCAGCGGCGCCCCGCCCGGGGGCGGGGACGTTCTTGGACCCGATCAGCAGCACCCGACCGCCGGCGGGGGAGCGGGCCAGCATGGGGTGCACCGACGCCAGCAGCATGGCGATGGCGTCGACGTTGACGGCCTGGACCTGGCGCCAGGCCTGTGGGGACAACGACGCGATCGGGGTGCTCGCTCCGAACGTGCCTGCGGCCGCGACCACGATGTCGATCCCGCCGTAGCGCTCGACCGCAGCCGCAACCGCCTGGCGCTGGGCGTCGTGGGCGGTGACGTCGACGGTGAGGCCCAGCCACGCGTCCCCGTCGAAGGTGTCCGGCACGCCCGGGTCACGGTCGAATCCCACCACCGCAGCGCCTCGCCCGAGCAACGCCGTGGCGCAGGCCCGGCCGATCCCCGACGCCGCGCCGGTGACCACGGCCACCGAGCCCGCCAGCTCGGGCGGGGACCCGCCCCGGCGTAGCTTGGCCTGCTCGAGCTCCCAGTACTCCACGTCGAACAGGTCAGCGGCATCCAGGGCCTCGTAGCCACCCAGGTGGTCCTCGGCTCGCTCGAGCACGGGGATGGTGTGCCGGTAGATGTCGGCGGCCATACCGGCGCCGGCCACGGTGGGACCAGCGGCCAACATCCCCAGGACCGGGTCCAGGACCACCCGGGGCGCGGGGTCGAGCATCGCCAGATCAGCAGGGCCCCGGTGCCGGTAGCGATCGAACTCCTCGCGGTAGCGCTCGGCGTAGCCGTCCACGTCGGTCCCCACGAGCGGCGTCCGCTTGGTGCGGATGACGTGGTCGGGGGTGAGCGGGCCCCGACCGGCCAGATCGGCCAGGTCCGATCGGCGGACGAAGCGGGCCACTTCAGCGTCGGCGTGACGGGTCACGATCATCGGCCGCCCGGCCACGGCGCTGATCCGCCGGCGCAGCTCAGCCAGCTCGCCGGGGTCGACCGGGGCCAGGGGCTCACCCGCGGCAGGCCCGTGGGGGGCGTGCTCGTCCAGCCACCGCTCGGCTGCCTCGATGAGCTCGGCGTGACGCTCGTAGGCCTTCTTCGTGGTGTCGCCGAAGGTGAACAACCCATGGTTGAGCAGCACCATCCCGACGGTCCCGCCGTGAGCCTGCTCGGCCCACAGTTGCGCCGCCACCCGGGCCAGAGCGAAGCCCGGCATAACGTAGGGGATGACCACCACCCGGTCGCCGTAGAGATCCCGGACCAGCTTCTCGCCGGCCGGATTGTTGGTGAGGTTGACGATCACGTCCGCGTGGCTGTGCAACACGGCGGGGTGGGGGAGGCTGGCGTGCAGCAGGGTCTCGACCGAGGGCGCCGGAGCTGCCGGATCGAACCGGGCTGCACCCAGCTCGCGCATCATCTCGGCATCGGAGAGCGCCTCGAGCCCCACCAGCTCCCGCAGCCGGTCGAGGGGCAGGGCCGTGAACCCCTCGGCCTCGATGGTGGCCAGGTCCCAACCCGACCCCTTCACGTACAGCGCGTCGATGCGGCGTCCGGTGATGTCGTCGACGTGATGCTTGACCGAGGTGTTGCCCCCGCCGTGGAGCACCAGAGCCGGGTCCGAGCCGAGCAGCCGGGAGCCGTGCACGCACTCGCCCAGCGGGTCGGCGGCCGAGGGCGCGGTGTCGTCCCAGCGTCTCACTCCGCCAGCCTCCGGGCCCGAGCGGTCATGTCAGCGGTGGCCGCAGCCACGTCCAGTGTGGTGACGGCGCCGGCCTCGACCACCCGCTGGCCGCCGACCCACACGTCGGTCACCAGGGCCGGCGATCCCGACCAGACCAGCCGGGAGACCACGTCGTCCTCGCCGGGGATCACCGGCGCCAGCGCCGCGGCCGACTGCGACAGGGACACCATGTCGGCGCAGCTGCCGGGAGTGAGCCGGCCCAGATCGGGCCGACCGATGGCGTCCGCCGCGCCCGCGGTGACCATGTGCAGGGCCTCGGCGGGAGAGAACCGCTCCGCGTCCCCGTGGTGGACCCGGGCCAGGCGGATGGCCGTCCGCATCTCCTCGAACAGGTCCTGGCGGTGGTGCGACGCCGGGCCGTCGGTGGCGATACCCACCCGGACCCCGGCCTCCACCAGCTCGCCGACCGGCGCGATGCCCGAGGCGTGCTTGGCGTTGGAGCAAGGACAATGGGCCACGGCGACGTCGTGCCCAGCCAGGATCTCGATGTCCGTCGCGGACACCCAGACCGCGTGCGCGGCGAGCACGTCGGCCTCGAACAACCCGAGCGACTCCAGATGCGCCGGGGCCGACATCCCGGCCCGCTCCCGGACGGCCGCGTCCTCCCATTCCTGCTCCGCCAGGTGTATGTGGACCAGCATGGCGGCGTCGGTGGCCACCTCGGCGATCCGGCGCAGGCAGGCATCGGTCAACGAATATGCGGCGTGGGGCCCGAGGCCGACATCGACCAGGTCGCTCCCGGCCCAGCGCTCCCGGGTGGCCACCATCTCGTCGAGCTGTCCCTCCCACGGGCCGAGGCCACCGAGGGCCGCGTCCTCGATCACCGGCGCGGTGACCACGCAGCGCAGGCCAACCGACGCGGCGCCCTCGGCCACCGCCTGGCCGTGGAAGTACATCTCGACCGAGGTGGTGATCCCGTTGGCCAGCAGCTCGGCCCCGCCCACCTGCATGCCCACCCGCACGTCGTCGGGTGTGAGCCGGGCCTCACGGGGCCACATGACCTCCTTCAGCCAGCGGTCGACGGGCAGGCCCTCGCCGGCGCCCCGCAGCAGCACCATCGGGGTGTGGCAGTGGCTGTTCACGAACCCCGGCACCACCACGCCCGCGACGGCGTGGACCGAGTGGCCTGGTCGCGCCGGAGCCTCCGTGGCCGGCCCGGACCACACCACCCGGCCGTCCTCGACGTCGATCGCGGCGTCGGCGATCGGTCGGGAGCGGGCGCCGTCGCCCATGGTGATCAGCAGGTCGCAGAGGTACCGGTCCAACTCGGCGTCGCTCCTTCTCGTCGGGCCAACGCTAGCCTCGCGCCGCGATGGCCGACCTGGGGGTGCGCACGCTCGACTGGGTCGACGGCGCGGTGGTGCTCGTCGACCAGACCCGGCTCCCGCACGAGCAGCTGATGCTGCGAGTCGAGCAGGCGGGCGAGCTGGTGGCGGCCATCCGACGGCTGGCCGTCCGGGGGGCTCCGGCCATCGGTGTCGCGGGCGCCTTCGGTGTGGCCCTGGCGGTCCAGGAGCACGGGACGACCGGACCGGCGCTGCAGCAGGCCATCGCCGCGCTGCGGTCGGCGCGCCCGACCGCAGCCAACCTGGCCCGCATGGTGGACCGGGCCGCTGCGGTCGCCGGCGACGGTCTGGACCGGGTGCTCGAGGAGGCCCGGGCCATCCGGGACGAGGAGCTGGCCGCCTCGGTGGCCATGGGGGAGCGGGGCGCTGATCTGGTCACCGAGCTCACCGGGCTCCCCGCGGTGCGGGCGATGACCATCTGCAACACCGGCGGCCTGGCGACCGTGGAGCGGGGCACCGCGCTCGCGGTGATCCAGACCCTCCACGAGCGGGGCGCGCTGGGCGAGGCCCTGGCGCTCGAGACCCGGCCGCTGCTGCAGGGGGCCAGGCTGACCACCTGGGAGCTGGCCCGCATGGGGGCCCCGCACCGGCTGCTGGTGGACGGGGCCGGGCCGGCCCTGCTGGCCCGGGGGATGGTCGACGTGGTGCTCAGCGGCGCCGACCGGATCGCGGCGAACGGCGACACCGCCAACAAGATCGGCACCTTCTCGCTGGCACTCGCCGCCCGCTACGCGGGGGTGCCCTTCGTCGTGGTGGCACCCGAGTCCACGGTCGACCCCGACACCGCCGCCGGTGCCGACATCGAGATCGAAGAGCGCGACGCCGGCGAGGTGACCAGCCTCGGCGGGGTCACCACCGCCCCGCCCGACACCCCCGCCGTCAACCCGGCGTTCGACGTCACCCCCGCCGACCTCCTCACCGCCATCGTGACCGACCGCCGCACCGTCCGCCTCGACCTGGGCCAGGGCCTGGGTCCGGACCAGCCCGGGGGCGCCCGGGTAGGGTAGGACCGCTGACCGACCCGCGGAGGGGTTCGTGGCTTCGATGCTGGAGGAACTGCTGGTACAGGCGCGCCACTGGGTCGTCGGCCACCGGGAATCCGACCTCCCCCGGGTCCGCGTCGGTCCGCTCGTGGCCGCCAAGTGGCTCGTCGACGAGACCTCCCTCCAAGCCGAGCTGGCCTACAACCGGTTCCGCTGGCCCTCCACCGACTTCCGCCGCCGGCTCCGCACCGAGCTCGACGAGGCCCTGCAGCTCTACGACGAGCGGGGCTGGATCGACGACCCCCGCAGCTTCCATCTCGACCCCCCGCCGCTCGAGGCCGTCGAGTGCCGCCAGCGCACCGTGGCCGGCACCCGCTTCGAGCACGTGCGCTTCGAGAGCGGGTATCAGCCCCACCCGGGCGAGCCCGGCGCCGAGCGCTGGCTCGACTACGAGCGCAACGCCACCGCCCACGCCTGGGTGCTGCGCCACGAAGGTCCGCCTCGCCCGTGGCTGATCTGCGTCAACGGCTACCGGACGGGCTTCCCCGGCGCCGACCTGGCTGCGTTCGACGCCCGCCGGCTCCACGGGCGTCACGGCCTGAACCTGGCCTTCCCGGTGCAACCCCTGCACGGGCCCCGGACCTCGCGGCTCTCCGGCGACGGCGTGATCTTCTCGGGGGCCATGAACACGGTCCACACCGCGGCCCAGGCGGTGTGGGACATCCGCCGGCTCCAGAGCTGGATCACCGAGGTGGAGGGGGCGCCGACCGTCGGGGTCACGGGGCTGTCGTTCGGCGGCTACCTGGCCTCGCTCCTGACCTGCTTCGAGCCCGGCCTGGCCGCGGTCATCGCAGGCATACCCGAGCCCGACCTGGTTCGAGGAGTCAGGCGGAACGTGGAGCCGCTGCTGCCGCCCTTCTACGAGCAGTGGGGGCTGAGCTGGAAGTCGCTGGAGCGGGTCCACCGGGTGGTGTCGCCGCTGGCGATGGACCCGGTGGTCCCGACCGAGCGCCTGTTCATCTACGCCGGGCTGGTCGACCGCTGGGTCCGGCCCGGCAACGTCAAGGCCCTGTGGGAGCACTGGGACCGCCCCGAGATCTGCTGGTACCCGGGAGGCCACCTGTCGTTTCCCCTCGAGCGCAGCGTGCGCCGCTTCGTCGACGGGGCCCTGCAGACCAGCGGCTTGAGCCAGCGCTCCGCTGCCTGAGCCGCCCCCGGGTCGGGCCCCCGTTGGGCGCCGCACCTACAGTGGGGCCATGTTGGATCTCGGCGTCGATCTCGACGTCTGGCCGTGGGTGTGGCTGATGGTGTCGGTCATCTTCACGGTCATCGAGGTCACGGTCCTGGGCGGCTCGTTCATTCTCCTGCCCTTCGCGGTGTCGGCCTTCCTCGCCGCGGTCCTCGGCTTCTACGACGTGCCCATCGAGGGGCAGTGGGCCGCGTTCGTGCTGGGCGGCGCGGTGCTGTGGGTCGGGTTCTACCGTTGGGCCAAGACGTTCCTGCGGAGCGACCTGCCGCCTGGCGTGGGCGCCGACCGGCTGGTGGGCATGACTGCGATAGTGACCGTGGCCGTGACCCCCGACGACACCGACCGCCGGGGCCGGATCACCGTGGACGGGGAGGTCTGGGGTGCGGTCGCCGACCAGGGCATGACCCTCGCCGAGGGCACCCGGGTCCGCATCACGTCGATGAAGGGCACCCGCGTCGTCGTCGAACCCATCGATGCCACCGAGAACGACACTGATCGCGGAACGGGAGGCCTGCGACCATGACAGCTGCCGCCATTTTCATCGCCGCCATAGCGGTGGTGGTGATCGTCATCCTCGTGCGGGCGGTGAAGATCGTGCGCCCGTTCCAGCAGGGGCTGGTCGAGCGGCTGGGCCGCTACAAGACCACGAAGCAGCCCGGCTTCAACTTGATCGTGCCCTTCATCGAGACCATCCAGCTCATCGACATGCGCGAGCAGGTGGTCGACGTCCCACCCCAGGAGGTCATCACCAAGGACAACGTGGTGGTGTCGGTCGACGCCGTCGTCTACTACGAGGCCACCGACCCACAGCGGCTGGTCTACAACGTGGCCGACTTCTTCACCGCCATCACCAAGCTCGCCCAGACCAACCTGCGGAACCTCATCGGCGACCTGGAGTTGGACAAGGCCCTGACCTCCCGGGACACCATCAACCTCCAGCTGCGTGAGGTGCTCGACGATGCCACCGACAAGTGGGGCGTCCGGGTGGTCCGGGTCGAGATCCAGCGCATCGACCCGCCGCCGGACATCGTGTCGGCCATGCACGCTCAGATGCGGGCCGAACGCGACCGGCGGGCCACCGTCACCGAGGCCAACGGGTACCAGGAGGCGGCCATCGCCCGGGCCGACGGCGAGAAGCAGGCGGCGATCCTGGCCGCGGAGGGGCGCAAGCAGGCCGCGGTGCTCGACGCCGAGGGCGACGCCCGGGCCATCGAGCTCCGGGCCGAGGCCGAGCGCCTCCGGCTGGAGAAGGTGGGCCAGGGTGAGGGTGCCGCAGCCAAGGCCCGGCTCATCGGCATCAAGGAGGCCGAGGCCGACGACCACGTGCTGACGGTGGAGTACCTCCAGGCGCTCGAAGCCATCGGCGACGGTCGGGCCACCAAGCTGGTGATCCCCGCCGAGTTCTCGGGCCTGCTGGGAACGGTCATGGCGCTGACCGAGGCCGCCCGGCCCGACGACGACGCCGACGAGGTCCGGCCCCGCCGGGGCCTGCCCATCCCCGATCCCGCCGAGCGGGTCGACCTCCCGCCGCCGGCCGCCGACCGGTGAGGCTCGCTGACGCCCCCCCGCCGGGCTGGTACCCCGATCCGGAGAGCAGAGGCCGGCTCCGTTGGTGGGAGGGCAGCGACTGGACCGAGGCCCGGCGGCCGCCGCCGGTGGGCTTCGAGGTCGGCCGCCCAACGAGGGTCCCGGCCCCGCCCCAGGTGCCGGCGGTGCCCGGCGAAGAGGTCGACGAGGTGGTCCGGCGCCGGGGTCGGGGCCCCGACGCCGAGGAGATCGTGGCCCACGTGCGCCGGGCGGCCCGCGAGGAGGTCGACCGGGCTGCCGACATCTTCTCGCGCCGGGCCCGCGACGCCATCGGTCGCACCCACTCGGTTGCCCGCGAGCTCCTCGACACCGTCTTCCGCTGGATCAGGTTCGTCGTGGTGGCCGCGGCCGTGGTGGTGATCGTGTGGTTCGTGCTCCAGTTCCTGGCCCAGGCCGCCTTCCTGGAATGGCTCGGCGACCGCTTCGACGGCCTCTTCGAGTGATCAGTCGGCGTCCTGGCGGAGCGCGAGAACGGTGAAGTAGGCCCCCGAGGGGTCGTTGAGCACCGCCATGCGCCCCGGCGGGATGTCGGTGGGCGGCACCGGAACCGAGCCCCCCAGCTCCTCGGCCAACGCGGCGGTGGCGTCGGTGTCCTCGACCGCGAAGTAGGTCATCCAGTGGGCCGGGAGATCCGGCGGCCACGAATCGTCCATCACCATCATCCCGCCGATGGGATCGCCGTCAGGCTCCCGCCGCCACTCGGTGTAGGTGCCCTCCCCATCGGGGGTGCTGAAGTCCACGGTGTGGGCGTGCCAGCCGAAGATCGCCTCGTAGAACCCCGTCGCCGTCACCGGGTCGCGGGTGGTGAGCTCGTTCCAGCAGAGACAGCCGGGCTCGTTGACCAGCTGGGCCCCGATGTGGGCCCCGGGTTGCCAGACGGAGACGACCGCGCCGGTGGGGTCGGCCATGACGGCCATTCGACCCGCGTCGAGGACGTCCATCGGCTCCATCAGGACCTGGGCCCCGGCGTCGCGTGCCGCGGCCACGGTGGAATCGGTGTCGGCCACGGTCACGTAGGTGTTCCACGCCGTCGGCTGGCCATCCTGCATGAGCGGACCCATTCCGGCCACGTGCTTGCCGTCCTTGGTGAACATCACGTACCCGCCCGCCCCGGGATCCTGCTCCTTGTGGGCCTCCCAGCCGAACAGGCCGGTGTAGAAGGCCGCCGAGCCGTCGATGTCCGGGGTTCCGAGGTCCACCCATGACGGGGTGCCCGGCCTGTGGTGGGTGACTTGCGGCATGGTCCGCCTCCGTTCGTCTCGGTGCTCCCGACGCTAGTGGCCCCCTCCGAGCCCTACCATCCCTCCTCGGGTGACCGGCACCGGGACAGCACCCATTCGAGGAATCCCTCGACGTCGGCGGCGAGCGGCGCGAACCGGGGCGAGTCGGACCAGTAGACGCCGCCGTGGAGCGCCCCCTCGGGTAGGTACAGCACCTCGGTCGCAGGTGGGCGGCGCTGCCCGACCCAGGCCCCGCCCCCGTCGGAGCCGAAGGGGATGATCTCGGCCTCGATCACACCCTCGGTGCGCACCGGCCCGGGGCCGCCCAGGTCGCGCAGGACCATGGGCAGAGGGTGGACGAAGATGCCGTTGCCGACGCTGTTCAGATCGATGCTGCGACAGGTCAGGTACAGCTCGCGCAGCTGGTCGGCTCCGGCTGGGAGCTGGGAGACCAGGGCGGCTTCGGTGGGACCCGCCTCGACCCCGTCGGTGCCCGACGCCCAGCTGACGCGCTCGCCGATGTCGGCGAGCTCGGCTGCGATCGCCGCCACCAGTTCACGGATCGTCACGCCGGCGCACCTCGCATCGTTCGCGTCGACGGGACCACGCTACCCGCCGCTGCGCAGCCGGCGCCCGCTTGACAGCCGGGCGCCCCGGGTCTAACCCAAGGCGATGAGCCACGGAGGCAGGCTGGTGGCGCGCACCCTGCGCGACGCCGGCGTCGACACCGTCTTCACGCTGTCGGGTGGCCACGTCATGGGGATCTACGACGGCTGCCTGGACGAGGGCATCCGGGTGATCGACGTCCGCCACGAGCAGGCCGCGGTCCACGCTGCGGACGCCTGGGCCCGGCTCCATCCGGGCACCGTCGGCGTGGCCGTGCTCACCGCGGGCCCCGGTGTCACCGACGGGGTCACGGGCATCGCCAACGCCTGGCGAGCCAACTCGCCCGTGGTGGTGCTGGGCGGCCAGGGTCCCTTCGCCAACCTGCGCCGGGGGTCGCTGCAGGAGATGGACCATGTGGCGGTGGTTCGGCCCATCACAAAGTGGGCCGATGCCTGCTACCAGACCGAGCGGATCGGTGAGTACCTCGAGGTCGCCATTCGAACCGCCCTGTCGGGGGTGCCCGGCCCGGCGTTCCTCGAGCTGCCGATGGACGTGCTGCACGCGCCGATCGACCTGGACGAGGTCCCTCGCCCCGCCTTTGTAGACCACCGGGTGGCCGCGGTGGCGCCCGGCGCCGAGATCCGCAGGGCCGCAGAGTTGCTCGGTCGGGCCAAGACACCGATGGTGATGGCGGGAACCTCGCTCAAGTGGTGCGAGGGTGGTGCCGCCCTCCAGCGATTCGTCGAGCGCCTCTGCATCCCCTGCTTCACCAACGGCATGGCCCGGGGGCTGCTGCCCATGGATCATCCGCAGTTCTTCAACCGGTCCCGGCGTGAGGCCCTGGGCCGGGCCGACGTGGTGGTGCTCGCCGGGACCCCGCTCGACTTCCGCATGCGCTTCGGTCGCTCGATCCCGCCCGACGCCGCCATCATCCAGCTCGACCTCGACGAGACCCTGATCGGGCAGAACCGGGCGGCCGATGTCGGGCTGGTCGGCAACCTGGCGGCCAACCTCGACGCCCTCGCTGCCCTCGCCGACGGCGGCGCCGACTTCGCGACCCACTGCGCCGACCTCCGGGCCGTGGAGGACGATGCCGAAGCGGCGCTGCGGGACCAGCTCCACAGCGACGAGGTCCCCATCGACCCCCTGCGGCTGTGCCGGGAGATCGCCCAGGCCCTGGGCCCCGACACCATCGTGATCGGCGACGGCGGCGACATCGTGGCCCAGGTCGCCAAGGTGATCTCGGTGCCGCCGCAGGGCGCGTGGATGGACCCGGGCCCCCTCGGGACCCTGGGGGTGGGGATGCCGTTCGCCATCGCCGCCAAGCTGGCCCACCCCGACAAGCCGGTGCTCATCGTCTACGGCGACGGGTCCTTCGGGCTGAACGGCTTCGAGTACGACACCGCAGTCCGATTCGGGCTACCCATCGTGGGCGTACTGGGCAACGACGCAGCGTGGGGGCAGATGATGCGCCCCCAGGCGGCCATCTACGGCACCGACCGCCTGGTCGCCACCCAGCTGGCCCGGACCCGCTACGACCTGGTGGTCTCCGCGCTCGGCGGCCACGGCGAGCACGTGACCGAACCCGACGAGATCGCTCCCGCGATCGAACGCGCCTTCGCGTCGGGCAAGCCGGCGCTGGTCAACGTGGAGATCCGCACCGACGTCGAGGGCGTCAAGGGCTCGACCTACGTCTGACGGTCGACCGCACCGCCCCCAGCTCGCGCGGTCGGTAGGTTGGCGCGGTGCATCGGCGTGGCCCCGAGACGGGGGCGTTCGGCAGGTGGCTCGGCGAGGTCGGCGACGAGCTCGATCGCTTCGTCGAGTTCGGCCATCCCGACCCGGGCTCGTCGGCGCCGGAGTGGACCGCGAAGCTGGCCGGGCCGGTGCCCCGGACCGGCGTGGGGGCGGAGCGGACCGTCGCCGAGCTCCGGGAGCTGCTGGTCCGCAACGGCAGTCGCATCTCCGATCCGCGCTTCTGGGGCTTCGTCACCACGGGCCCCACCACCGTCCCCGTGGTCGCCCAGGCTGCGGCCTCGATCGCCGGCCCCCAGCGCTACACCATCAACGCCTTCAACTTCGTGGAGGAGCTGAGCCTCGACTGGCTCGCCGAGATGTTCGAGCTGCCTCCGGCCATGAAGGGGGTCTACGTCAGCGGGGGATCGGTGGGCAACCTGGTGGCGCTCGGCGGGGCCCGCCAGGCCGCGCTCGAGGAGGCCGGCCTCGATCCTGCCGCATCGGGCCTCGACGGGCGGCCCACGGCCGTCTACACCTCGACCGAGGCCCACCACACGGTCCAGCGGGCCGCCGGGGTGCTCGGGCTGGGCCGGTCACGGGTGCGGCTGATCGCCGTCGACGAACACCAACGGATGCTCCCCGACGATCTGGCCGGGGCGCTGAGCGAGGATCGACAGCGGGGGGTCCTGCCGGTGGCCGTGGTCGCGGCCGCGGGCACCACCAACACCGGCGCCATCGACCCCCTCCGAGCGGTCGGCGAGATCGCCCGGGCCCACGGCGCCTGGTTCCACATCGATGGGGCCTACGGGCTCCCCGGGCTGCTCGACGACCGGATCCGGGACCGCTATGACGGTTTGGAGCTGGCCGACTCGGTCATCGTCGATCCCCACAAGTGGCTCTGCGCCCCGGTGGGCGTCGCCGCTGTCTTCGTGCGTGACCGCTCGATCCTGCACCGGGCCTTCACCCAGGAGCCCGCCGACTACCTGGAGGGGTCCTTCGCCAAGGACGAGGGGATGGTGAGCTCGCTCGACTCGATGGGCATCCCCTACGGCGACCTGGCGGTCGAGCTGTCGGCCCCGACCCGGGGGGTCCAGGTCTGGTCGATCATCCGGGAGCTCGGCGTGTCCGGCATCGGGGCTCGGGTGATGGCCGACAACGACCTGGCCGCTCGCGTGACCCGGGCCGCGGAGGAGCACCCGCGCTTGGAGTCGCTGATCGAGCCCCAGCTCTCGGTGGCTTGCATCCGCTACGTGCCCGGCGCGGACGCCGACCTCGACCAGCTGAACCAGGTGCTGCTCCGCCGGCTGATCCGGGAGACGAAGTTCGCGCCGAGCGCCACCACGGTCGACGGTCGATTCGCGATCCGAGCCTGCTTCATCAACGCCCGCACCCCCGCCGAGCAGGTCGACGACTTCGTCGCCGCGGTCGTCGCCCTCGGCGACGACGAGACCGGCGAGGCCGCCCGGGCGTCTGCAGGATCCGGCCGGTGAGCGCCTCGGGCGTGGAGCCGCTGTGGACACCTGACCCGGATCGGGTCGCCGCCAGCCGGATCGCGGCCTTCATGAGCGAGCTCGGGGCGGCCGACTACCCGGCGCTCCACCGACTCAGCGTGGAGGACCCGACGACCTTCTGGCGCCGGGCCTGGGCGTTCTGCGGCGTCGTCGGCGACCCGGGGGAGACCGCGGTCGTGCCCGGGGACCGGCTCCGGACCACCCGCTTCTTCCCCGACGCACGGCTCAACGTCGCCCAGACGCTGCTGGCTCGAGACGACGATGCCCCCGCCATGGTGTTCCTGGGTGAGGCGGGCGACCGGCGTGACGTCACCTGGCGGGACCTGCACGATCTGGTGGCTCGCTACCAGCACCTTCTACGCGACGCGGGCGTGAACCCCGGTGACCGGGTGGCGGCGATGATGGCGAACACCCCCGACATCTTCGCGCTCATGCTGGCGGCTGCGGGCCTGGGCGCGGTGTTCTCGTCGGTGTCGCCGGACTTCGGCATCGACGGTGTCGTCGACCGGTTCGGCCAGATCGAGCCCGCGGTCCTCGTCGCCAGTGACGGCTACCACTACGGCGGCCGGTGGTTCGGCTGCACCGAGAAGCTGCGCGAGGTGGCCCAGCGGATCGGATCGTCGCGCCAGGTGGTGGTGGTCCCCTACGCCGGTGAGATCGAGGGCCCGCTCGATCCAGCAATGGTGGCGGGCCCCGAGGCCCTGGCCGGCGCCGACCCGGGGCCGGTGCACTTCGAGCAGCTCCCCTTCGACCATCCGTGGTACGTGCTCTACTCCTCGGGCACCACCGGCAAGCCCAAGTGCATCGTCCACCGTGCCGGTGGGGTCCTGCTGAAGCACCTGGTCGAGCAGCAGCTGCACTGCGACATCCGGCGGGACGACCGGGTCTTCTACTTCACGACCGCTGGCTGGATGATGTGGAACTGGCTGGCCTCGGTCCTGGGATCGGGGGCCACGCTCGTGCTCTACGACGGCTCGCCCTTCCACCCCGGACCGGCTCGCCTCTTCGACCTGATGGACGAGACCCGGGCCACGCTGATGGGGATCTCGGCCAAGTTCGTCGATGCCTGTGCGAAGGAGGGGCTCCGCCCTGCCGAGACCCACGACCTGGGATCGTTGCGCACGATGTGCTCGACCGGTTCGACCCTGATTCCGGAGGGCTTCGAGTACGTGTACCGCCACGTGAAGGCCGACCTGCACCTGGCGTCGATCTCCGGGGGCACGGACCTGTGCGGCTGCCTGGTGGCCGGTGACCCCACCTCCCCGGTCCGGGCCGGCGAGATCCAGCGGCCCGGCCTGGGCATGGACATCCAGGTGCTCGACGACGACGGGTCGCCGCTGGGTCCGGGGCGCCAGGGTGAGCTGGTGTGCGCCAACTCCTTCCCCTCGATGCCGCTGGGCTTCTGGGACGACCCCGGCGACGAACGCTTCGATGCGGCCTACTTCGAGCGTTTCCCGGGGCGGTGGCACCAGGGGGACTTCGCCGAGTGGACCGACGCCGGCGGCATGGTCATCCACGGCCGTTCCGATGCCACCCTCAACCCGGGCGGGGTGCGGATCGGCACCGCCGAGATCTACCGCCAGGTGGATGCCGTTCCCGAGGTGCTGGAGAGCCTGGTCATCGGCCAGCAGTGGGACGGCGACACCCGGGTGGTCCTGTTCGTCCGCCTGGCGCCGGGCGCGACGCTCGGTGACGAGCTGCGCGATGCCATCCGCCGGCGCATCCGCAGCGGGGCCTCGCCGCGGCACGTTCCGGCGGTGATCGTGGCCGTCGACGACCTGCCCCGCACCCGCAGCGGCAAGCTCACGGAGCTGGCGGTGCGTGACGTGGTGCACGGCCGGCCGGTGAAGAACGCCGAGGCCCTCGCCAACCCGGAGGCCCTCGAGCTGTTCCGGGACCTCCCCGAGCTCGGCTCCTAGCCCGACGGGCTGGAGACGGTCACGGCACCTCCGCCACCAGATCGCTGCGGCCCCGGGTCACCAGGGCCACCACCACCAGGACGATACCCGCGAGCTCGGCCGCGGTGGGGACTTGCGACAGCGCAGCGAGGCCGATCAGGGTGGCCGAGGCCGGCAGCATGGCCTGCAGCAGCGCGAAGCGGTACTGGTCCACCCGCTGCAGCACCAGCTGGTCGATGGCGTACGGGATGGCGTTCGACAACAAGCCGGTGGCCAGGGCCAGCATGAGCAGATCGGGGGCCTCGAGCGCGGGGCCCAGCGCCGGGACCCCGACGACCGCGATCGCCGCGGTGCCGATGAGCATGCCCACCCCGAGCCCGTCCACCGCCGCGCCCCGTCGGGCCACCTGGTGGCCGAGGAGGATGTACCCGGCCCACGCAGTGCCGGCCGCAAGTGCGAACGCCACGCCCGCGGCGCTGCCCTCGGGTTGCACCTCGGCGAGCAGGGCCACCCCGGCCACGGCCAGCGCCAGCGCGCCGATCGCCCGGGGCGTCCGCGACCCGACCGCGGCGACCACGATGGGCCCCAGGAACTCGATGGCCACCGCGTTCCCCAGCGGTAGCTCGTCGATGGCCAGGTAGAAGAACAGGTTCATCAGCGCCAGCGTGATGCCGAAGGCCGCGGCCCACCCCAGCTCGGCCCGGGTCCAGCGCCGCCGCCACGGTCGCCGGAACCCGACGACGATGAGACCGGCGCCGAGCACCCGCAGCCAGGCCACCCCAGCCACGTCGATGTGATCGAACAAGCCAACGGCGATGGCGGCGCCGAGGTACTGCGACACCGCACCCATCGCGAACAGGGCCTCGGGCGGCGCGCTGGCTGCGGCAGCGCGGGTGGCGAGCACCCGGCGACTGTACCGCTGCCCGCCCGAACGACGTTCGGCGGCCGCGCCGGCCGGCTCCGCTCAGCCGGAGACCGTGAACGAGATGGTGTGGTGGCCGGTGGCCCCGTCCGGGTCGGGCCGGGCCACCACGGCGGTCTGCACCTGGCCCTCGCCGTCGGTGGCCCGCACCCGGAGCTGATGCCTGCCCGGCAGCGCATCCCACTCGACCAGCCACTGCCGCCACGAGCTCTCCGAGAGCTCGTCGCTCAGCGCGGCCTCGACCCACCCGCCGCCGTCGATGCTCACCTCGACCCGGTCGACCGACCGGCGTCCGGCCCAGGCCACGCCCGCGATCGCCATGGGGCCTGCGGGAACGGTCTGGCCCTTGCGGGGCACGTCGATGCGGGACTGGGTCTTGATGGGTCCCTCCTTGCCCCATCCCCGGGGGATCCAATAGCCGTCGAAGGCCTCCCAGGTGGTGAGCTCGATCTCCGCGAGCCACTTGGTGGCCGACACGTACCCGTACAGTCCGGGCACGACCAGCCGGGCCGGGAACCCGTGGTCGATGGGTAGGGGCTCGCCGTTCATGGTGAGCGCCACCATGGCCGGACGGCCGTCCATGGCGATCTCGGTGGGGAACCCACCGGTCCAGCCGTCGACGGAGCGCCCCACCACCTGGGTGGCCCCGGGCTGCACCCCGGCCATGTCCAGGAGGGAGCGCAGCGGCACCCCGGTCCAGATGGCGTTCCCGACCAACCTGCCGCCGACCTCGTTCGACACGCACGACAGCGTGATCGACTCCTCGATCTGGTCCATGGCCAGCAGCTCGTCGAAGGTGAGCTCCACCTCTCGCTCGACCATGCCGGTGATGCGCATCGACCAGGTGGCCGGGTCCACCTGGGGCTTCCGTATGGCGGTGTCGATCAGGTAGAAGTCGTCGTTGGGGGTGATCAGCGGGGCCAGGCCGTCGACGGCCTCGAAGCCGGCCGCGTCGATGTCCCCAGGTCGGGTCAGGGCCGATGATCCGCTGCGCGCCAGGTTGGCCGCCACCTCTTGCCGGGCCCCCTCGACGCTCTGGTTGCGTCGCAGCGAGCGGCCCAGACCGGTGCTGAACAGCGCGAAGAACGTGGCCGCGCCCGCATACCCGAGGAAGCTGCGCCGGTCCGGCGTGCTGGTGAGCGCCCCGGGGCCGGAGGCCGTGGTCGGGGCGAACGGAAGCAGCCGCAGCAACGTCAGGAGCACCGTGATGCCGACCCCCGCGGCCAGGAGGGCCGAGAACCAGGCCCAGCCGCCGGAGGCCAGGGCCGCCCGTGCAGCCGCCCAGCCACCGAGGATGCCGAAGACCGCGAACCCGGCCACCCCGGCCCGGCGCTGGCGCCGGCTGGCGACCCCCAGGCCCGCGCCCACGAGCAGCGACACGGCGGTGATGCCCCACACCAGGATGGTCTTCTGGCTGGCCCCGAAGGTGTCGATGCTCCAGCGGACGATGCCGCCGG
>JBFINV010000012.1:0-17336 GCA_041611015.1 Acidimicrobiales bacterium
CTGCCGTCGAGGTGGTCGAGCAGCACGTTGTGGGGCTCGTCGGCGACCACCCCTGCCAGAGCCGGCCCGGCGTGCTCGCGGAACGTCAGCACGCACAGGTCGGGCCCGCCCCCGAGGATCGGGCGTTCGGCGGCACCCTCGAGGGCGATCTGCCAGAGCTCCGCGCGCTCGTCGAGGGTGCGGGTGCCGATCAGGTCGTCGAGGCTGCCGGTCAGCACTGCGGTCGACACCACGAGGAGCCCGGCGACTGCTGCGGCGGCGCCCAACCGCCGCCGGGATCCGGTGGCTCCGAGCACGACCAGGCCGATGGCGGCTCCGGCAGCGAGCATCGCCCCCCGGCTCTGGCTGACGCCCACCCCGCTCAGGATCAGGGACGCGGCCCCGACAGCCAGCCACCGGCGGCGCCCGGTCGCTTCCATGGCCAGCACCAGCGCCGGCCCTGCCGCCAGTGCCAGATGGCCCCCAGAGAAGTTGGCGTTCCCCAGGATCCCGGGTGGATGGCGAGGGCTGCGGCCACCGGGCTCGAGCCAACCGAACCAGTCCACGCCGAGCTGCTGGGCCCAGAGATACGCCGCAGCCGCCACGCCCGATCCCACGATCGCGAGCAGGGCCTGGCTACGCCGCGACTCGGAGCCTCCGAGCGCCCGGGCCCACATGACCGCGAGCAGCACGACGGGAACCGCAGTGACCAGCCCGCCGTAGCGTCCGTAGAGCCCCAGGAACGACACGGTCGGTGAGCGCGAGGTCGCCACCGCCAGCGCCAGGACGCCGACATATGCGGCCGCTGCCGGCCAGATGCGGGGGAGGGGGGCCCGACGGGGTCCGGCCAGCACCTCCAGACCGAGGGCCATGGCGGCCCCGATCCAGAGCACCGTCAGCGAGGTCAGGTTGAACACGTCGGCGGTCCACGTGCTGAACGCGAGCGGGGTGGCGGCCACGGAGGTCACCAGCACCCACCACTGGGCCTCGGCGGCGTGACTGCGCCGCATCCGCGTCCTCCCCGCTCGACGCCGGCGAACTTCCTGGGCGAGATTGTGGACCACCCGGCATCACCGTGCGTAGCGTGAGACCATGACGGACCGTTCCGACGCCAGCGCCGAGCTGGTCGAGGCCTGGGCGGCGTTCGCCGAGGTCGAACGGCAGCTGGGCTCGGCCACCGACATCGACGTCCGCCTTGACCTGCAGCAGGTGAAGGCCGAGCTGCGGCGCCGCATCGCCGAGCTGGGTGAGGAGCTGCGACCGACCCGCAGCCGTGAGGAGCTCGAGATCGAGCTGGCCGCCCGGGAGCGGCAGCTCTCCGATCTCTTCCACGCCCGCATCAACACCATGACCCAGACCAGCGGCGACGGTGCCGCTCCCGGCGGCTACGGGGTGGGCGCGGCCGAGATCAACGCCGCCATCGACGAGCGCTACGACCGGGCCGGCATCGAGCGGCGCATCCGGGAACTGCGCGCCGCGCTGGCCGCTCTCGACGCCGGCGAGGGGCCCGGTTCCTCGGGCTGACCCTGCGCTGGCGGCGCGCCGCGGTGCCCTACGATTGGCCGCGATGAGGCTGGGGCTGTCCGCCGACGAGCTGCTCTCCACCACCCGGGCCGTGCGCAAGCGCCTCGACTTCGACCGCCAGGTCGAGCCCGAGGTGATCAAGGAGTGCCTCGAGCTCGCGGTGCAGTCGCCCACCGGCTCGAACCGCCAGGGTTGGCGGTGGCTGGTGGTGACCGACCCCGACCAGCGCGCCGCGCTGGGCGAGCTCTACAAGCGGGGCTGGGACGTGTACGCCTCGAGCCCCGCCGCGCCCGAGGTCGGTTTCGGACAGGACCCGGAGCGCCTGGCCCAGCAGCACCGGGTGCGCAGCTCTGCCACCTATCTGGCCGAGAACTTCGGGCGGGTGCCCGTCATGGTGATCCCGATCCTGCCCGGGCGGCTCGAGCGGCTGCCCCCGGCGCAGATCGCCGGCGCGTTCGGGTCGATCCTGCCCGGAGCCTGGAGCTTCATGCTCGCCGCCCGCGAGCGGGGCCTGGGCACCGCCTGGACCACCATCCACCTCATGCACGAGGAGGAGGCCGCCGAGGTTCTCGGCATCGATCACGACGCGTTCACCCAGTGCGCCCTGATCACGTGTGGGTATGCCCGCGGCACCGACTTCGAGCCGGCCCGGCGGCCGCCGATCGAGACCGTGGTGCACTGGGATCGCTGGGGCGGCAGCCCACCATGGACCTGATGGTCCCGTGGCGGACCCCGGCGCGTAGATCGTCGGGGCCACGCCGACGGTCCGGCGTGGCGGGCTGGGTCGGGATCCTGGCCATCGTCGCCCTCGCCCTGACCGGCTGCGTCTACTCCTCACCCGACCCCGCGGCCCGACCCGACGATGCCGGCGATTCCACCGACGACTCGGCCGGCGAAAATGAGCTCTCCACACCCGAGCCGCTCACGGAACCGCCCGCGGGAGAGCCGACCGGCGACGCAGAGCCCGAGCCCAGCCCCACCCCTGTGCCGCAGCCAGGTTGGATCATCATCGAAGGGGTCGTCGAGTCCCTGAACGTGCGGGCCGGGCCGGGCACCGACAATCCGGTCATCACCCAGGCCCCGTTGGGCACCATCCTGGCGGCCACCGGGGCCGAGGAGGTGGTCGACGACGACACCTGGTTCGAGGTGCGCCTCGACGAGGAGACCACCGGGTGGGTCCACGGCAACTTCGTGGCCCCGGCCAGCGAGCCCACCCCGACCCCCCTGCCCACGCCCACGCCGCGCGAACCCGTCGTCGGGCCAGATGCCGATCGCCTGCGAGTGGACGCCCCCGACGGCCTGCGTCTCCGGACTGCGCCCCGTGCCGCCAGCGAGGTCATTCGCACCGTCCCCGATGGACGCGTGGTCCGGCCCACGGGGGCCAGCGCCGAGGACGACGCCGGCGCCCTCTGGCTGGAGGTGCGCTTCCGGGACGACAGCGGCTGGGTTGCGGCCGCCTTCCTGGTGCCTGCCGACTGAGGGCGGAGCGGCTCGGGGTCCCTGGAGTACCGTTCCCGGGTGGTGTCGAAGCTGCTGGTGGCCAACCGGGGTGAGATCGCGGTCCGGATCATGCGCACCGCCATGGACCTCGACATCGCCACCGTTGCCGTTCACGGCGCTGACGACGCCCGCGCCCCCCACGTTCGCATGGCGACCGAGGCCGTGGAGCTGCCCGGTGATGGGCCCCGGGCCTACCTCGACATCGCCGCCGTGGTGGACGCCGCCGTGCGAAGCGGTGCCGACGCCCTCCACCCGGGCTACGGCTTCCTGGCCGAGAACGCCGAGCTCGCCGAGGGCTGCGCAGCAGCGGGCGTCGCCTTCGTCGGACCCGAACCCGAGACCCTGCGGCTGTTCGGCGACAAGTCCCTGGCCCGCAGCCACGCCGAGGCTTGCGGGGTGCCGGTGCTGGCCGGAACCGACGGGCCCACCTCGCTCGACGAGGCGGCTGCGTTCATGGCCCACCTGGGCCCGGGTGCCGCGGTCATGGTCAAGGCCGTGGCCGGCGGCGGTGGGCGGGGTATGCGCGCGGTCAGGGACATCGCGCTGCTCGAAGCGGCGTATGCCCGCTGCGCGTCAGAGGCCCGGCATGCCTTCGGGAGCGACGAGCTGTACGTCGAGCAGCTCCTGGTGGGCGCCCGCCACGTCGAGGTCCAGGTGGTCGGGGACGGCTCGGGCCGAGTGGTGGCCCTCGGCGAGCGGGAGTGCAGCGTGCAGCGCCACCGCCAGAAGCTGATGGAGATGGCACCGGCGCCGGCGCTCGACGACTCGGTGCGCAGGGCTCTCGAGACCAACGCGCTGGAACTGGCCCGCCGGTCTTCTTACCGGAGCCTGGGCACCATGGAGTTCCTGGTCGCGGGCCAGGTCCTGGGCTTCATCGAGGGCAACGCCCGCATCCAGGTGGAGCACCCGGTCACCGAGGAGGTCTACGGGGTCGACCTGGTGGCGATCCAGCTGGCCATCGCGGGCGGCGAGCCGGACATCCTCCACCGGCTCGAGCTGCGGCCGAACGGGGTTGCGGTCGAGGCCAGGATCAACCTCGAGCAGATCCAAGCCGATGGGGCGGTCGTTCCCGCCACCGGGAGGCCGACGGCGTTCACCATGCCGACAGGACCGGGGATCCGGGTCGATGCCATCGGGGAGGTCCCCACCCCCGATCCCCGCTACGACTCGCTCGTCGCCAAGGTGGTGGCCCACGCCCCTTCCGACGACCCGGCGGTGGCGGTACGGCGCCTGCGGCGGGCCCTGGCCGAGACCACCGTCGCCGGCGTGGCCAGCACCCTGAGCTTGGTGACCGCGGTCGCCGAGGAGCCGGAGCTGATCACCGGTGAGGTGCACACCGGGTGGCTCGATGAGCACCTGGCCCGTTTGGCGGCGCCGGGCACCACCCCTGTGGCTCCCGGTGCGGGGGAGGGGGTGCGGGCGCCGCTACAGGGCACCATCGTGTCGGTCGAGGTGGCTGCGGGCGACGAGGTCGCAGCGGGCCAGGCGGTGGTGGTCATGGAGGCCATGAAGATGGAGCACGTGGTCGCGGCCGACGTCGGCGGGGTGGTCAGTGCCGTCGGCGTGCAGGTCGGCGAGGCGGTGGCCGAGGGCCACGTTCTGCTGGTCGTGGAACCGCGAGACGTCGCGATCCTCGAGACCGGCGCCGGCGACGAGGTCGATCTCGATCACGTCCGCGCCGACCTCGCCGAGGTCATCGAGCGTCACCAGGTCGGTCTCGACGCCCGCCGGCCCCAGGCGGTGCAGAAGCGCCGCCGCACCGGGCAGCGGACCGCTCGGGAGAACCTCGATCACCTGCTGGATCCGGGCAGCTACATCGAGTACGGCCCCCTGGTGATCGCTCCCCAGCGCCGCCGCCGCAGCGTGGAGGACCTGATCGAGAACACTCCGGCCGACGGCATGGTGGCCGGCATCGGTCGGGTCAACGGCGATCTCTTCGGCGAGGAGCGAGCTCGCTGCATCGTCATGTCGTACGACTACACCGTGCTGGCAGGAACCCAGGGTGGGCAGAACCACCGCAAGAAGGACCGGCTCTTCGAGCTGGCCGGGCGCCTCCGGCTCCCGGTGGTCTTCTTCACCGAGGGTGGCGGCGGGCGCCCCGGTGACACCGACGGGCTGGCGGTCGCCGGGCTCGACTGCATGGCGTTCGGGCTCTGGGCGGAGCTGTCGGGCCTGGTGCCCCTGATCGGCATCAACTCCGGCTACTGCTTCGCTGGCAACGCGGCCATCCTCGGATGCTGCGACGTGGTGATCGCCACCGAGGACTCCATCATCGGGATGGGGGGTCCGGCGATGATCGAGGGCGGCGGCCTCGGGGCCTTTCCCCCCACCGAGATCGGGCCGATCGAGGTCCAGCGTGCCAACGGCGTGGTGGACATCGTGGCCGCCGACGAGGCCGAGGCCGTCGAGCTGGCCAAGCAGTATCTCGGATACTTCCAGGGACCGGTCGGCCACTGGGAGTGTGCCGACCAGCGGCTGCTGCGATCCGTTATCCCCGAGAACCGTCTGCGCGTCTACGACGTGCGCCGGGTGATCGAGACCCTCTTCGACACCGGCTCGGTTCTGGAGCTGCGCCGGGACTTCGGGGTGGGCATGGTGACCGCGCTGGCCCGCGTCGAGGGGCGACCGGTCGGGGTCCTGGCCAACAACCCCACCCACCTGGCCGGCGCCATCGACGCCGACGGAGCCGACAAGGCTTCCCGCTTCATGCAGCTCTGCGATGCCTTCGACCTGCCGCTCGTCCAGCTCTGTGACACCCCGGGGATCATGGTCGGGCCTCGGGCCGAGAAGGAGGCGCTGGTACGTCACGCCTGCCGGATGTTCGTGACCGGTGCCAACCTCACCATCCCCACCTGCACGATCGTGCTCCGCAAGGGCTACGGGCTCGGGGCCCAGGCCATGGCCTCGGGCGGCTTCAAGTTCCCGCTCTTCACGGTGGCGTGGCCGACGGGCGAGTTCGGCGGGATGGGCCTGGAGGGCGCGGTGAAGCTGGGGTATCGCAGAGAGCTCGAGGCCGTCGACGATCCCGACGAACGGGCCCGCCTCTACCGGGAGCTCGTCGAGCGCATGTACCAGGTCGGCAAGGCGGTTTCGATGGCCGACCACTTCGAGATCGACGACGTCATCGATCCCGTCGACTCCCGACACTGGATCGCCACCGCCTTCGGCAGCGTCGCCGCAGCGTCGCCCCGGACGGCCAAGAAGCGCCCGATGATCGACGCGTGGTGAGCGTTCAGGTGACGAGGTCCTCCACGGCGCTGCCGATGCCCTGGGCCAGCAGGTGCAGGTCCGGGGTGGCGTCGTAGTCGCCCGTGATGCCGAACGAGAGGGTGTCGCGGTAGGACAGCGCTGCGATCGCGATCCGGACCCGCCCCGCCAGCGGGATCACCGGGTAGGCCTTGAGCAGCTCCCGTCCGAGCACGTGCTGGGTGTCCTCGGGGCCGGGGACGTTCAGGACCACGGTGTCGATGCCGGACGCCTCGTGGGCCTCTCGCATCGCCGAGCGCATGCCCAGCGCCATCACCGTCGGCGCCGAGAACTGGTCCTGGCGCCGCAATGCGTCGCCGGCCACCGCCCCCCGGGAGCGGGCCGACAGCGCCGTCTGGGCGCTGATGGCGTCGAGCCGGGCCACCGGGTCCTCGATGCCCAACGGAAGCCGGGCCCGGGTGGCAGTCACGTCGTGGGTGAAGCCGGTCTGCTCGGACGCGATGGCAAGCGGGATCAGCGCGGTGAGCGAGCGCGGAAGGGGCTCGTCCCGCGCCAGCAGGTACTGGCGGATGCCCCCGGCGATGGCCGCCAGCACCACGTCGCTGGTGTCGCAACCGTGGGAGTCCCGGACCTTGTGGAACAGGTCGAGGGGGAGCTGGCAGCGATGCCAGCGCCGGTGCGGTCCGATCTCGGCCCGGAAGCCGGACTGCTCCTGTCCGGGTCGTAGGGCGTTCAGGGACCGGCGCAGGGCCCCGATCGGGATGGCCGCTGCGGTGCTGGCGGCCTGGGCGGCCTCGATGGGGTCGAACAGCAGGTCGGCGAGGGCACCCTGCAGCAGGGCCCGGCGGCCGGGGAGCGGTCTGGGTGAGTACTCTTCGGGCTCGCTGTCGGCGGGGGTCTCGTCGAGGAGGATCCCGAACAGGTCCGTTCCCGAGACCCCGTCGATCATGGCGTAGTGGACCTTGCTGATCAGACCCCAGTGGTCCTCCTTGAGGTTGCTGACCACCCAGAGCTCCCACAGCGGCTTGCCCCGGTCCATCCGCTGGCTCTGGAGCCGGCTCACCAGCGCCGAGAGGGCGTCGACCTCCCGCCGTTCGGGCAGGGCGGTGGCACGAACGTGGAAGTCGATGCTGAAGTGCGGGTCGTCCACCCACACCGGCCGCTCGATGTCGAAGGGCACCTTCACCAGCCGCTGCCGGCAGCGAGGCACGAACCCGATGCGCGACAGCACCCGGTCCTGGATGTCGTCGAATGCCGGCTGCGGGCCGGCGAAGACCCCGATGGTCAGGCCGTGCACGGCCGACACGTCGTCCTCGATCCTGAGGAGGTTCACATCGTCGGGGGTCATGCGTTCCATGGACGTCACTCCGGATAGGCCACGTCGCGTGGCGAAGGGTTCTCCTCGGCTGCCTTGCGTAGCAGGTCGAGCTCGTAGCCGACGTCCTCGTCGTTGAGCGACAGCCTGGCGGCGCTCGAGGTCTGCAGCGTCACGTTCACGATCCTGGTCGGGTCCATGAGGGTGGGGCCCATGGCCCGCATCTCGTCCAGCGACGGCTCGATCACCAGCACCGCGCTGCCCTGCTCGGCGATGTCCCGGACCTCGCGACACAAGACGCGTTTGCTCAACGCCCGCACCCCGCCGTTGATGGTTCGGGCCAGCGCGGTGACCGGCGTCCCCGACATGGGTGAGACGACCACGACGAGGTCGAAGCGCTGATCGACCACCAGGTCGGCGTTGGTGGGCGAGTGGATGCCGCCGTCGATGTAGCGATCGCGTTCTATCGGCACCGGGCGGAAGAAGCTCGGGATCGCCGAGCTGGCCTCGCTGGCGGTGGCGACGCTCACGTCGGTGCGGTCCCGGCCGAACACCACCCGCTCGCCGTCGCTCAGCCGGACCGCGGGGATCCAGAGAGGTCGGGCGGGCCAGTTGCCGTGGTGCAGCTCGGCAGCCCGGTCGCCGATGGCCTCGGTGCGGATCCGCCCGGCGGGTAGCAGGCCGGTGATCAGCCGGACCGGGCGGGCGAAGGGGCCCCGCAGCATCTCCCGGACCGCCAGACGGGGGGCCTGGGGCGCGAAGCGCAGCACCGCTTGGTCCCTGGCATGCTGCTCGCGGCCGCTGAGCTCGCGCAGGCGCGCCATCGAGCGGGGGTTGGTGGGGACGGTGAGGATCCGGTCGAGCGCGTCGGAGACCGGTACGTTGCCCCGCAGGAGGGCGCCCACGTTGGACCCGGCGCTGGTCCCGACGATGAGGTCGGCGGTGCGGGGATCCCAGCCGGTGAGCCGCTGGAGCACCGCCAGGGCCGCGGTGTGGTACGCGAAGCCGGCGATCCCGCCGGCCCCCAGGACCAACCCGACCGACGTCACGCGTTCGACCGCGCCGAGTGGGACGGCGCGGCCCGCTCGACCAGGATCACCGCCGAGAGGGGCCGGTTGTGCACGTCCCCGAGGGTACCCGTGGGCCCGCCGATGGACGAAGCCGGCCCGGCCCGAGCCCTACACCTCGGCGGCGGCGGCCTGGGCCACACTGGCGGGATGACCACCGCCTCACCGGCCCCGACCCGGCCCGACGGCAGCCACCTGGATCGGGTGCCGCTGTTCGGGCTCGAATTCGTCGATGCGCCCGACATCGGCGCGGTGGTCGAGGCGGTGCTGGCCTTCGACGAGGTCCCGGAGGGCCGGCTCCCGCTGGTGGTGACCCCGAACCTCGACCACCTGGTTCAGCTGCGGGATGCCGATGCCCGGGTGGCCGACGCCACCCGCCGGGCTGCCTTCGTGCTCCCCGACGGCCAACCGATCGTGTGGGCCAGCGGCTGGCTCGGCCGCCGGCTCCGGGCCCGGCTCACGGGCGCGGACCTCTTCGCGTCGCTGTGGGACCGGCTCGCCGACGCCGGCCTCGACGCGCACGTCGTCTGCCCGACGGCGGAGGTGGCCGAGGGCCTGCGGGCCCGCCATCGGAGCGCGTCCACCACCGTGGCGCCGGTGTTCGACAGCGGCGACGCCTCCGCCCGCGCTGCGGTGGTCGCGGCGGTGGTCGAGGCCATCGGTGACCGCCGGCCGGCCCATGTCTTCGTGTGCCTGGGGCAACCCAAGCAGCTACTGGTGTCGCTGGACCTGCTCGATGCCTGGCCCGACAGGGCTCGCCCGCCGCTGTACCACTGCGTGGGGGCTGCGCCCGAGATGTACCTGGGCCTGACCCGTCGAGCCCCGACCTGGTTGCGCCGATCAGGCCTCGAGTTCGCGTACCGGCTGGCGCAGGAGCCCCGCCGGCTGCTGGGTCGCTACGCCCGTGACGCGCTGGCCTTCCCCGGGCTGGTGCTGGCCGAGCGCCGGCGCCGCCGCCGTTGAGCCGCTGCCCGATCCGCGCTCAGCGGTGGCTCAGCCGGACCCCGGCCACGCCCGCCAGCATGCCGAACCCCTCCGACACCAACGCCAGGGCGTAGCGGAGCTGGGGACGCTGCCCGGCCGCCAGCCGCCGGGCCGGGCGCAGCAGGCCCCGGCCGACCCCTCGCAGGCCCCTGGCCAGCAGCCGAGCGCGTGATGCTCGGCCGCTGCGCAGGTTGACCACGCATGCGGTGTTGCCCATCCAGCGGGCCCGGCTGAGCTGGTACCGCAGGGTCGAGCGCTCGGGCGGCTCGGGCTCTTCGACCGCCACTCGCCGCGAGTAGGCGGCGACCAGCCCGGCTCCGATCGCGGTGTCGTAGAACACCATGTCCTCGCCCCCCACGACGCCCAGGTCCGGGTCGAAGCGGATCTCGGGGTGCTCGGCGAGGAACGACGACCGGATCATCGAGTTGCCGGTCTGGCACTCGGTCACCAGCTCGTCCTCGCTGGCGTCGTGGAGTCCGATCTCGTCGAAGGGCTCCTCGACGATCCACGCCGGTCCCTCGGGGAAGGTCAGCAACAAGGGGCCGGTGGTGGCGTCGGCGCCGGTGCGGGCCTGCAGTGCCAGGTGCTCGACCAGCCAGTCGTCGCGCACCACAACGTCGTCGTCCACCATCGCCACCCAGGTGGCCAGCGGCTGGGCCAGCTCGAGGCCCAGGTTGCGGGCCACCGAGATGTTCTGCTGGCCGCTGCGCGCGTAGTGCACCCCCAGCTCGAACGCACCGTCGAACTCGTCGGCCACCTCCTTGGCCCGGCCGTCGGGGTTGTCGTCGACGACGACCACCCCGAATGCGGTCAGCTCGACTGCTGCAGCGGCTGCAGCCTCGAGCGAGCGGAGGAGGCGGCGCAGCTCGGCGTTGCGACAGTGGGTGCAGACGTAGAGGGCGACCGACGTTCGCCCCCGGCTCGGCATCACCGTCGCTGCAGCAGCCCGCGGAGGAAGCCCTGGGACAGGGGCTCGTTCACGACCGTGAGCAGCTTGGACCGGTCGGCGCCGAGCTGCTGGACCACGTCGGCCAGCTGGCCCCGGTGCTGTTTCTGCAAGGGGACGGCGAGCACGATGGCGTCGGCGTGCCGGCAGATCTCGATGACCGCTGCCGAACCGAGCAGCGGGCCGCCGTCGATGATGAGCACGTCTCCGAACAGCGCCGCAGTGCGGACCACCGCATGAGCGTTGGCCCGCCGCAGCACCGACTGCTCCTCGCCCTGGCCGATCACGTTCACGCCCCCGAGCTCGGTGGGGGTGAGCACCCGGTCGGCCTCGCAGTCGCTCTCGCGCTCCACGCAGTCGACCAGCTCGATGAGCCCGCCGATCCCGGCGCTGGGGTGACGCCGGCTGAGGGACCGGTCCCTGTCGTCGGCGTCGAGCACCGTGACCAGGGAGCCCTGCTGGGCGAAGCGGCCGGCGAGCGCGAGCGCGGTGGTGGTGGCGCCGGCGCCCGCCCGGGGGCCGATGCAGGCGATGACCAGGGGCCGGGACACCGAGCCCAGGGCCTCGGAACGCACTGCGAGCTGCGCCAGGGTTTGAGGGACCCGACCGCGGCCCTGCTGGGACGCCAGCAGCGGGTTGGTCCGCAGGAGCCGCGAGCGCGCGAGGGTGCCGACGACCGGCTGGCCGGTGACCTCGCTGACAGAGACCTCGTCGATGAGGTAGGGCGAGAACTGGGCCCACACCAGCGCCACCACCACGCCGAGCATGGCGCCCAGGATGTAGCCGCCGACGATCAGCACGCTGCTGGAGCTCTCGACCAGGAAGGGCTGGCTGGCGTTCTGGACGATCTCGGTGTTCACCCGCAGTCGCGCCAGCAGCTCGAAGTCGTTCTTGGCCGTCTGCACCAGGTTCAGCTCGTCGATGAGCAGCTGGCGGTCGGCGGCCGCGTCGGGAGCGATGACGTCGATGTTGGGCACGGCACCGTCGCCGAAGCTGAGGTAGGGGCGCGCCGCCTCGGCGATCGCTTCGTTGGCTGCGGCCAGCTCGGACTCGATGGCGGCGATGCGGGCGTCGAAGGCCTCGATGTCGTCGGCTTGCACCGCCTGCGCGCTCTCTCGCTGGCTGGCGATGTAGGTGTCCACGAAGGCCTGGGTGATGGTCTGGGCCAGGGCGGCGTCGGGGTGGGTGGTGCTGACGATCACGACGTCGGTGTCGTTGATCTGACGGAACGTGGTGTTCGCGGCGATCCTGCTGTCGGGATCGGCGCCGAGGCCCTCGACCACCCGGGCGGCCAGCGACAGGCTGCGGAGCACGTTCAGCTGACTCTGCACGTACCGGTCGGGGTCACCGAAGAACACGGTGTTCTGGCTGGTGGTCGGGGGCGAGACCAGCAGCACCGCGTCGCTCTGGAACTCCTGCTGGTCGGTGTCGACCAGCGAACCCGGGACCGCCCCCAGCAACGAGAAGAGCACGATGACCCACCACCGGCGCTGCAGCGCTTTGATGACGAATGACAGCTCCATGCGGGTGGGTCTCTTCGTGGGTCAGATGCAGACGACTGGCCGGGTGAACCCCTCACCAGCTGCGCTGCCGCCCGGGCGCGTGAAGGAGTCGGGGGCACATGGTAGCGAGGGGGCCGGGGCCCCAGGGGACACCGCCTCCATCGGCCGTGCGGGGACCGTTGTGACCCGGTGAGCCGAAGGGCCGGACCCACGGTCGAGCGGGCCCCGAGAGCTACGATGGGAGACGAGTCGGTCGGACGCCACCACCTCCGGTCCGGCGCTTCTCGTGACCACTCACCGCCTCGCACGCGTCCCTGCCCACGCCGCTCCGTTGGACTCGCCAGCCACCCGAGGCTCCTCCCGCGGCGAGCTCGACCAGCTGGGTCCGCTGTGTCTGCTCGCCTGTCGGACCTTCATGCTGCTGGGGCCGCTGGGGCTGTTCGGTGCCCTGCTGGGCAACCCGATCGTGCCCCGGCTGGCGTTCCTGCTGCCGGCCCTGGGGGCGGTTGCGGTCGCCCCCCGCGCGGCGCTGCTGCGGATCCAGGTCTCGATCTCCACGTTCTTGCTGGTCGGCTGGATGTGCCTGTCCTACCTGTGGTCGATCGAGCCCAGCCGGACCCTCTTCTTCCTGCGCGAGGAGCTGGGACCGGTCCTCGGACTCATCCTGGTCGCCGGGTTGCTCCCCGTGCAGGAGACGGTCAAGTGGTTCGTTCGTGGGATCAAGCTGGTGCTGGTGGTGTCGGCCTTCGCGCTCATCACCGATCCCGAGACCCGAGTCACGGTCATCGTCGGCGAGCCCGAGGACGCCTGGGAGGCCTGGTTCTTCACCAAGAACCAGTTCGGGCGGTTCTCGGTCATCGCCCTGCTCAGCCTGCTCCTGCTCGACACCACCGTCGTGACCCGCTGGGCCGGGATCATCACCTCGATGGTGTTCATCATCTGGTCGGCGTCGGCGGCGTCGCTGGCCGCGATGGTCGTGGTGTGGATGCTGGTCGGGTGGGTGTGGCGCTACCACAAGGTGGGCCAGGACTGGAGCGGCACGTTCGTCTTCGCCTCGATCTTCGTCGGCATCGGCGCCATCGTCGGTGTGTACGCGTCCGCGGCCTGGGTGGTGAACGCTCTCGGTCGGGACCTGACCTTCAGCGGGCGCACCGAGATCTGGTCGGCGTCGCTCGACTACGTCGACGCCGAGCCGTGGCTCGGGTACGGCTACGCCGCGTTGTTCGACGGCACCAGCTTCGAGACCAGCGAGCTCACCCGAGACATCGGCTTCAGCGCCTCCAGCGCCCACAACGGCGCGCTCGACCTCGCGCTCGCGGTCGGGCTACCGGGGCTCATCCTGTTCCTCGTGCTGTACATGTCGACGTTCGCCGCCGCGCTGCGTCACCTGCGCTCCCACGCGGTGGCCACCTGGGCGTTCATCTTCTTGTTGCTGCAGCAGCTGGTGGGCATCGTGGAGCCGGTGTTCACCGCCGACTGGCTCGGACCGCTGGTCTTCTCCCGGGTCCTGCTCTCCAAGATCACCCTCGACGAGCGCCGTCGCCGGGATGCACGAGACCAGCTGGCGAGCCAGATCACCCGCCAGATCGACATCGACCTCGACGGACCGCCGGGCGCTGTCGTGCCGCGGCACTAGGAGCGCGGCCGCCCACATGGCCGACCTCACGATCATCACCCCGGACCTGCCGTACCCGCCCACCGGCGGCGGCAAGATCAAGACGTGGTTCCTGCTCGAGCATCTCGTCGAGCAGCACCGGGTCACGCTGGTGAGCGTGCTGAAGGGCGACGACGCCGAGCAGGTGGACGCTCTTGCGGCAGCGCTCCCGCTGGCCGACGTCGTCGTCGAGCCGGTCGACCGGGGGCGGGGGCCCGTCAACCTGCTCCGGAGCATGGTCTGCCGGCGCACCCTGAACGAGCTGCGGACCTGGTCGCCGGAGCTGGCGGTTCGGGCTGTGCCCCTGATCGACCGGGCCGACGTCGTGATCGCCGACCACCTCGAGACCGTGCAGTACGTCCCCGAGCGGGCCTGGCTCAAGACGGTGTACCACTCGCACAACGCCGAACACCTGCTGTGGCGGCGCTACGGTGAGGTCTCGCGCTCGGTCCCGGTCCGGCTGGCCGCCCGCCTCGAGAGCCGGCGCATCGCCGCTCGGGAGCGCCGCTACTGCAACGGGGTGGCTGCGGTCCTCGCGGCCCCCGACGACCGGGCCGCGCTCGAGGCGCTGGGTGCCGGCCAGGCCAGGTTCCACCGCACCTACCACATCGGTGACGACTCGGTGGCCGCCCAACCCGACGTGGCCTGGGATCGGACCGACGAGCTGGTGTTCTTCCTGGGGACGCTGAGCTGGGAGGCCAACGCCGACGGGCTGGCCTGGTTCCTCGACGAGGTGTGGCCCCGGCTGGCCGAGCGCCACCCTGGGGCGAGGTTCGTGATCGGCGGCAAGAACCCACCCCCGGAGCTGCAACGCCGGGTCGACGCCCACCCAGCGGTGGAGGCCGTCGGCTTCGTCGCCGACCCCGAGACCTACCTCCACCAGGCCCGGGTCTTCGTGGCCCCGTTGCGGTTCGGCAGCGGTATGAAGCTCAAGGTGGTGGAGGCGTTGATGCGCGGCATCCCGACGGTCACCACCTCGATCGGCACCGAGAGCATCGACGCCGAGCCCGGACGCCACCTCGAGGTGGCCGACGACGTTCTCGGCCAGGTCGAGGCGGTCAGCCGCCTCCTCGGTGACCGGGAGCACTGGGAGGCCATGCGGGACCAGGCCCGGGCCCTGGCCCGCGACCGCTACACCTGGAAGACCGTGGGCGCTGACGCCGATGCCTGCATCGCCGAGGTCCTGGCGGCTGGCGTGTCCTGAGCGTCTGGGCCGCTCAGGCCCGGAGCTCCTCCATGACGGTGCGCCAGCGGGCCGGGTCGGACTGGCCCGGGGCGTAGAAGCTGATCCGGCTCGCGATGTCGCCATAGCGGGCCTTGATGTCGGAGGCGACCTGATCGGGCTCGGCGACCACGGCGAACGTGTGCAGGATCTCGTCGTCGACGAGGCGACCCATCTCCTCCCACTCGCCTGCCTTCGACAGGGTGTTCAGCTGCTCCTGGAGCCCGCCCCAACCGTGCAGCTCGAGCACGCCGCGGTACGCGGGCGTGGACCCGTAGAACGCGATCTGGCGCCTGGTGGCGTCCTCGGCCGCCTGCATCTCGTCGGCGTCGTGACCCGTCACCACGAAGAACGGCCCCGAGATCTCGAAGCCCTCCATCGACTTGCCGGCCCGAGCCCGGCCCTTCTCGAGGTTCGGGATCGTCACCTCACGCAGGTACCGCTCGGTGGTGAACCCGTGGGCGATGAAACCGTCGCAGACCTCCCCGGCCGTCTGGGTCATCAGCTCCCCCACCCCGGCCAGCCAGATCTTGGGCAGCCCGACATCGGGGAGGTCGTCGCGGTCCGGGGTGAAGAACGGGGTCATGAGGGTGTGGGTGTAGAACTCGCCCCGGAAGTCGAGCTTGTCGCCGGTCTGCCAGGTGTGCCAGATCGCCCGGATCGCCGAGATGAGCTCGCGCATGCGCGCCGCAGGGCGCGACCACTCCATCGAGAAGCGCTTGACGATGTGGGGCTTGATCTGGCTGCCGAGGCCCAGGTTGAACCTCCCCTTGCTCATCGCCTGCAGGTCCCAGGCGACGTGCGCGAGGAGCATGGGGTTGCGGGCGAAGGCCACCGCGATGCTGGTCCCGAGCTCGAGCTGGGTGGTGTTCGCTGCTGCGACCACCAGTGGCAGGAAGGGGTCGTGGCTGGTCTCGGCGGTCCACACCCCGTCGTAGCCTGCGGCCTCCTGGGATCGGGCGTTCTCGGCGATCGTCTCGATGTCTGGCGTCAGGCCCAGACCACCGTCGACCTTCATGGGTCTCCTCCCGGCTGCGTCGTGGGCCGACAAGTTACTCGGTCCCGGGGCGAAGCCGCCCGGGGAACCGTCATGGTGCGGGCGCCGTTGCCGATGAGCAGCACGGGGGCGGGTAAGAGGGGAGCGGTAGCATCGTGGCCAGGAGGACGGTCGTGGCTCGAGGAGTATCTGGGTGAAGCCGTTGCGTGACCGCCTCCCGCGGGTGGTCGTCGACGTCGCTCACGACTCCGTGTGGACCCTCACGTACGAAGCGTGCGCCATCATCACCGTGACCGCGTCGTTCCTCATGTTGGGACGCGAGCTCAAGCCCGAGGGCTACGGGGAGTACGTCGGTCTCTTCGCCATCTTGGCCCCCATCAGCGCCATCGGTTCGGCGTGTGCGCTCTCCACCCTGCAGTACTGCTTCCAGGAGCAGCGGCCGGTGCAGCCGGTGCTCGGAACGTTCCTCACGATCGTGGCGGTGGCCGGCACCGGGGCCACGGTCGTGGCGTCGATCGTGGCCTCGTTCATCCTCACCGACCTCACCGTGGTGGCCATCGTCACCGTGGCCTTCGGGGAGCTGGTGTTGGTGCCGTCGGTGCGGGTGATCGCCGGTGGGATCCGGGCCCGCCGCGGCGTTCCCCCGGCGATCCGCCTCGAGCTCACCATGCTGCTCGTCCGATTCACCGGGCTCGCCACCCTCTACGCGGTCGGCTTGCTGACAGTCGAGCGCCTCGGGGTGGCCTGGCTGGTGGCCACCGCGATGGTGCTCGCCGCGTCGCTGCTGACGACCCTTCCGGCGCTGGGCATCCATCCCCGGCCCACGCGGATCGAGGCACGCGACGTGCGCGTGGCCGGCGCCCTGGGCGCGCCGATGTTCGTGAGCGACTTCCAGAACAACGGTGACAAGGTGGTCCTCAACGGTGCCGGCCTGCAGGAGGAGGCCGGCCTCTACGGCGCCGCGTTCAAGATCGCCAGCCTGGCCCAGACACCGCTCAAGGCCATGGACGTGGCGGTGTTCCACCGGTTCCTCGAATCGGACGAGGACCGCCCCGGCGAGCACGTGCGCCGATCTCTCCTCTACAGCGTGTGGTCGCTGGCCGTGATCCTCCCCATCGCAGGGCTGGTGCTGATCATGGCTCCCCAGATCGAGCTGATCGTGGGCAGCGAGTTCGGCAGCTCCGTCGAGATGACCCGGTGGCTGATGCTCTGGATCCCGCTCCGGGCCGTGGCCCAGCCCCCGATGAACGGGCTGCTCGGCCTGGCCCGGCTGGGCCTCCGCCTGGTGGTGCTGGCCTGCTCGGCGTCGATCAGCATGGCGATCTACCTGGTGCTGATCCCGGACATGGGTTGGGAGGGGGCGATCATCGGCACCCTGGTCGGCGAGGTTGCCCTCGGCGGTCTGGGCTGGCTGGCGCTCTGGTGGGCTCAGCGCCACC
>JBFINV010000013.1:0-17075 GCA_041611015.1 Acidimicrobiales bacterium
GAGAAGAAGTCGTGCACCGCCCGGGCGATGATCGGCCCCAGCCCGTCGACCGCCTGGAGCTGGTCGAGATCGGCTTCCATCAGCGCGTCCATGTGCCCGAACGCATCGGCGAGAAGCTCCGCGGTGGTGCCGCCCACGTGGGGTATCGACAGTCCGAAGATCAGGTTGGCCAGCGGCCGGGAACGGGAGGCGTCGATGGCGGCCTCGAGGTTGGCGACCGACAGGTCGCCGAAGCCCTCCAGCTCCCGGATGCGGTCGAAGTCGAGCTGGTACACGTCGCCGACGTCACCGAGCAGACCCTCGTTCACGAACAGGTCGACCCGCTGCTCGCCCAGGTGCTCGATGTCCATGGCCCCCCGCCCCGCGAAGTGCTCGATCCGGCCCCGGACCTGGCGGGGGCAGTCGTAGTTGACGCAGCGGTGCCGGGCCTCGCCCTCGGGCCGGACCAGGGGCTGGCCGCACACCGGGCAGTCGTCCGGGAAGACCCAGGGCTCGGAGTCGGCGGGGCGCTCGGCCAGGACCGGGCCCACCACCTCGGGGATGACCTCGCCGGCCCGGCGGACGATGACCCGGTCGCCGGGCCGGACGTCCTTCTCGCGAACCTGGTCCTCGTTGTGCAGGGTGGCGGTGGTGACCGTCACCCCGCCCACGAAGACCGGCTCCAGCTTGGCGAAAGGGGTGGCCGAGCCGGACGGGCCGATGGAGACCTCGATGTCGAGCAAGGTGGTGACCTGCTCCTCGGGGGGGAGCTTGTAGGCGATGGCCCAGCGGGGCGCCTTCGACGTGGAGCCCAGCTCCCGCTGCAGGGCCAGATCGTCGAGCTTGACGACCACCCCGTCGAACTCGTAGTCGAGGTCGTGCCGCTGCTTCTCGAACTCCTCCACGTAGGAGATCACCCCCTCGACGCCCTCGTCGACCCGGCGGGTGTGCTCGTTCACGGGCAGGCCCAGGTCGGCCATGAACCGCAGGGTCTCGTAGTGGGAGGTGAAGTCGGGTCCGCCCTGGACCCGGCCCAGCTGGTAGGCCCAGAAGGACAGGTTGCGGGTGGCCGTGACCTTCGAGTCCTTCTGGCGCAGGGATCCCGCGGCCGCGTTGCGGGGGTTGACGTAGGGACGGAGCCCGGCCTCGACGTTGCGGGCGTTCAGGTCGGCGAAGTCCGAGAGCTTGAGGTAGACCTCGCCCCGGACCTCCAGGACGTCGGGCGCGCCGTCGAGGCGGCGGGGCAGGTCGCCGATCGTGGCCACGTTGTGGGTGACGTCCTCGCCGACTCGCCCGTCACCCCTGGTGGCGCCGCGCGCGAGCCGGCCCCCCTCGTAGGTGACCGAGATCGCCAAGCCGTCGAACTTGAGCTCGCACACCCAGGCCCCCGGGTCCCGGCCGTCGCCCAGGCGGCGCTGCAGCCGCACCGCCCAGGAGGCGAGCTCCTCGATGTCGAAGGCGTTGTCGAGCGACATCATGGGCTGGGGGTGCACCACCGGGGCGAAGGTCGTGCTCGGGGCCCCGCCCACGACCTGGGTGGGCGAGTCGGGCGTGACCAGGTCCGGATGCTCGTCCTCGAGGCGGCGCAGCTCCCGCATGAGCGCATCCCACTCGGCGTCGGGGATGGTGGGCGCATCCCGCTCGTAGTAGGCCTCGCTGTGGTGCCGGATCACCTCACGCAGGGCTTCGATCCGCTCGGCGACGTCCTCCACCTGCTCCGACACCACCTGGAGGCTACCCGCGCCCGCCCGCTGCCCGGGTGGGTCGGACGCCTCTCCCCACGGAGAAAACCGACACGAAATCGCAACGCAACGGGGCTCGCCAGCGGACTCCACAGGTATAGCGTTCGCGCACTCAATCCAGAACAAGTCCGAAGATCAGGACCGGTGCACGATGCGGAACGGGCGGCTGCAGTGTCGACGTGCCAGGGTCGATGCGTCACGAGCACGTACGACCCCCCTCCATCTCTCACGGGTGCGTCGCCCCGCCCGGTCGTGGGGACGAGCGATGCTGGTGCTCGCTCTGGTCGTGTCAGCTGCGACGACGGTGGCGACGACGAGCCCGGCCAGCGGCGGCTCCCACGTGGCCGACGAGGTTCGATGGTTCTCAACCGACGATGTGGGCAGCGTCGATCCGGTGGCGATGACCTACGACGCGGCGCGCGGCACCCTCGAGCTGATCGGGGCGCCCGACTCCTCCGGCTCCTCGGTCGTGGTGTCGGTGAGTCCCGACCAGGTCGGCCGGGGAAGCCGCGAGCTGCCGCCGGAGGCCGTCGGGGGCGACGCCCTCAGGCTGATCAGAGGGGGACGCCAGGTCGACACCGGCAGCTCCGTGATCGACCTCACCGACCTCGGCATCGTGGAGCCCCTGGCAGCGGTGCTGGCGCCGAGCAGCGACAGCACCGACAACCCGAGCCAGCAGAACCTGTTCATACTCGACGGCGGCGGCCGGGAAGGCGAGGCGCGAGTCGTCGAAGCGTTGACCTCTCCGGCCTCGCCCTCGGCCGGGGCGGAGATGGAGGCGGCCGGACCCCCCGACCCGACGGCCACGCTGGTGAGGACCACCCAGACATCGGCCTTCCCCATCCCGAGTCCCGACACGTCTGGCGCCGCTTGGATCCGGCATCAGGGCCGACTTCTCCTCGTGGACTCCGAAGTGGAGGAGATGCCGTGGTTGTGGAATGTCAACCAGGTGAACATGTACCCGACCAGCTACGGGGGAACGCTCGACACCGCCAACGTCGGTCGAACGCAGCCGTGGAGCAACGAGCCCTCGGGCGTGGGCTACAACCCGACAACGCGGGCGATCTTCGTCTCCGACGACGTGCTGCGGCGACTCAACGAGGTGCACGCCGGCACTGACGGTCGCTACGGCACGGCCGACGACGTGGTCCGCTGGTGGGCGACGGTCGCCAGCAACAGCGACCCCGAGGACGTCGCCTACGACACCGTGAGCGGCGACCTGTGGGTCATCGACGGCGTCGACAGCGAGGTCTACCGGTACCGAGCGGGCGCCGACGGCACCTTCGGGACGGCCGACGATCCCGCCCCGACGCAGTTCGACACCTACCTCGGGGGCCTGATCCGAGACCCCGAGGGCATCGTGCACTACGAGGCCAACGACTCCCTGCTGGTGCTCGACAGCCGTAGCAAGCGGGTCTACGAGTTCTCGAAGTCGGGCACGATGCTGAACATCGTCGACATTGCCGCCGCGGCCAGCGTGAAGCCCGCCGGGATCACCTTGGCACCACCGTCGAACGGTGGGCCGGGCCTGAACATGTACATCGTGGACCGCGGTATCGACAACGGCGTCGACCCCAACGAGAACGACGGCCGGCTCTACGAGATGTCCGCCGGTCTCGTGGCCGGCCCGCCCCCCACGAACCAGGCTCCGGTCGCCAACGCAGGGCCCGACCAGACCCTTTTCGGCACCACCGTCGCCACTCTCGATGCCACCGGCAGCACCGACGACGGCGGCCCCGGAGGTCTCAGCTACGCCTGGACCCAGCTGTCGGGCAATGCGGCGACCATCGCCAACCCGAACGCCGCCGTCACCCAGGTGACGCTGCCTGGCAACGGCAGCTACCGGTTCCAGGTGACCGTCACCGATGACGGCAGCCCGCCGTTGTCGTCCACTGACGACGTGGACGTCACGGCCAGCCCCGGCGGGCAGTCGACGACGATCACGTCGCAGGTGAGCGCCGGAGCCGACGACGCCGAGGAGAACGTTCCGTCCCCAGGGGTCACGGCCGGCACCGTGAGCCTCACCAGCACCGATCTCGATCTCGTCATCGACAACTTCGGGACCACGACCCAGAAGTCGGTCGTGGTGGGGCTGCGGTTCCCGTCGGTGGCCATCCCGAAGAACGCCACCGTGCTCGCGGCCAGCATCCAGTTCCGGAGCGACGAGATCTCCTCCGGCGCGGCTGCAGCACCGACGACGCTGACGATCAGGGGGCAGGCCGCCGACAACCCGACGTCGTTCGTCAACACCAAGTTCAACCTCTCGACCCGTCCCCAGACCGTGCAGTCCGTCAACTGGAGCCCGCCGTCGTGGAACGCCGTGAATCAGGTCACTGCGGCACAGCGCAGCCCCGACATCGGCGGGATCGTCCAGGAGATCGTCGATCGCGGGGGTTGGTCCAGCGGCAACGCCATGGCCTTCCTGATCACCGGAACCGGCAGTGGCACCCGGGCGGCCGACTCCTTCGAGGGCGGCTACGGACCCGTGCTCGAGGTCACGTACACCACCGGCGGACCAGTGGCGAACACACCACCGGTGGTCAGCGCCGGCTCCAACCAGTCGGTGACCTCGACCGTCCCGGCCACGGTCGCCCTGACCGGCACCGTCAGCGATGACGGTCTGCCAGCCGGCGGCGCGCTCACCCAGGAGTGGAGCCAGGTCAGCGGCCCGGCGACGGCGACGATCGTCAGCCCCACCGAGCGGATCACCTCGGTGAGCCTGCCAGCGGCAGGCCCGTATGTGTTCCGCCTCACTGCGAACGACGGCGAGCTCAGCTCGTCGTCCGAGGTGACCGTGACCGTCACCCTCCCCAGCACCGGATCGGTGACGCTCACCACGGCGGTGGCCAGCGGCACCGACGACGCCGAGCAGACCGTGTCGAACGGCAACATCCAGCTCTCGTCTGGTGATCTCGACATGCCGCTCGACGGCAACACCCACAAGCTGGTCGGGCTGCGGTTCACCAACGTCACCGTTCCGAAGGGGGCCATCATCGAGGCTGCGTCGATCCAGTTGCAGAGCGACGAGCGCGGCTCGGCCGCGACGACCCTGACGATCGGGGCGCAGGCGGTGGCGAACGCCCCGCCGTTCTCATCGACCAGGTACGACCTGTCGAACCGGACCCTGCTGAGCCAGACCGTGCCGTGGGCACCGGCGCCATGGACGGTGCTGAACCAAGCAGGGCCGGACCAGCAGACCCCGTCCCTGGTGCCGCTGATCGAGCAGCTGGTCAGCTCGTCGTCGAACTGGGTGTCCGGCAACGCCATGGTCTTCGTGATCTCCGGCACCACCACCGGCACCCGCGTGGCCGACTCCTTCGAGGGCGCCTACCCGCCGGTGCTGACGATCCGGTACCGCATGCCGTGATCTGGCCGGCGGACCCCAACGACCTGTAGCCGTCACCACCAGGCCCAGGCCGCCTGTGACTGGCGGGCAACGGGCCGCCGGGCGAGGATGCGGGCATGCGCGACGAGTGGTGGCCCTGGGTGCTGCGCGCCCTGTGGGTCAGCCTCCCCTTCACCGCGGGCCAGCTCTTCGGCGACGCGCTCGCGGGCACCTCCCGGCCGGTGCAGCTCACCGCCACCGTCGGCGCCTGGGTGGTGTGGGCGGTCGCGCTGGTGGCCATGTCGATCCCCCACCACCTCACCCTCACGCCGGTGCGCATCCTGGTGCCGGGGTCGGTGGCGGTCGCGGTCTGGGCCACCGTGGCCGATGGGGCCTCGAGCTGGGGCGTCGCTGCGCTGGCGACCACCGCGACCGCTGCGGTGGTGGCACTGGCGGCGCCCGTCGGGGCCTGGTTCGTGAACGGCTCCTCGTACGGCGACGAGCGCCGGGTGCCGCTGCGGCCGCCGGGGATGCTGCTGCTGGGGCCGGTGCCGTTGGCCTGGGCCGTCGTCGTGACGGTGATGGTCGCCGGCCCACTCCTGCTGGCTGCGAAGCAGTGGGTGGCCGGGACCGCGGTGCTGGTCCTGGGCGGCGCCCTGGCTGTCGTGGCTGCCCGGGCGCTGCACCAGCTGGCCCGGCGGTGGCTGGTGTTCGTACCCGCCGGCGTGGTGCTCCACGACCACCTGGTGCTCGGGGACCCGGCGCTGTTCCGCCGCACCGCCATCGCCGGCCTGGGCCCGGCCCTGGCCGACACCACGGCAGCGGACCTCAGCGCCGGAGGGCTGGGGCTGGCCCTGGAGCTGCGGCTACGAGCCCCCGCGGAGCTCGGGCACCGGCGCCGTCCCGGCGAAGCCCCGACCACCACCCAGCTCGAGGCTCTCCTGCTATCGGTCTCCCGCCCCGGGGTGGTGCTGGCCGAGGCCCGGCGGCGCCGGATCGCAGTCGGGTGAGCGCAGGGGGCTCCATCGGGTTGTTGCGCCGGTACCGACAGCTATCGGTGGCCGAGACGACGGCGGTGTTGCGCACCGGCCTGCTGGCCCTTCTCGACCCCGCCGGAGGTGCAGGATGACCCGCCCCCAACGTCGTCATCGTGCTGCTCGACGACACCGGGTTCGCGCAGTTCGGCTGCTACGGCTCCGACATCGACACCCCCAACGTCGACCGGCTGGCCGCCATGGGACTCCAGTTCACCAACTTCCACGTCACGCTGCTGTGCTCCCCCACCCGGGCCTCGCTGGCTCACCGGCCGCTCGGCCCACGCAGTGAGGATGCGGGCGGTGTCGAGCTCGCCGACGACGGCGGTACGGCTGCGGTCGTGACCGCGGGCGACACCGTGCCCTGCGCCGGCCTCGACACGCTGTGCCAGGGGGTCGACGCCCTGGTGCACACCGTCATACGCGAGGACATGCACGGCGAGCCGTCGTGGAGCTACCTGTATCCGCAGCATGGTGCCGCCGCTGGCGGCGGCCGGCCACCGAGTGATCGTTCCCGAACGCCGGCCACTTCCTCCAGGAGGACGCCGGCCCTCAGGTGGCCCAGCTGCTCATCGACGTGATCGGTGAATGACCGAGATCGTGCGCGTGGGCATGCCCCTGATCCCGGTATCCAGGCCTGGTCTGCGAGGTGACGGGGCCGGCCGGTCCGCCGGTGCTGATCCGTCAGGCGGCGAGAGCGCTGCCCACGACCAGGTTGCCGTCGTAGAACACCAGCGCCTGGCCGGGGGCCACCCGGCGGTGGGGTCGGGCCCAGCTCACCGCGCCGTCAACCACCCGGGCCTCGGCCACCGGACCGTGGGCCGACGTCTGCACCAGGATCGGGTCGACGGGGTCGCCGGCCCAACGCAGGTCGGTGACCGGGCTGGCGTCCGCCAGCAGGTCGCGCTTGGAGCCGATGGTCACGGTGGCCGCCGCCACGTCCACCGAGACGGCATAGACCGGCTCGGGCGACCCGGAGACCCCGAGGCCGTGACGCTGGCCGATGGTGACCAGCTCGGCGGCGTCCACCTGGCCCACGGGCGTGCCCGAGGTGTCGACCACCTGGGCCGAGGTGAGGGGGAGCCGCTCGGCCAGGAAGCGCCGCCGCCCCCCGCCGGTGTGGCTGATGAAGCACACGTCCTGACTGTCGGGCTTCAGCGCGGTGCGCAGGTCGAGGTCGGCGGCCAGGTTCCGGACGTCGGCCTTGGTCATCTCGCCGAGCGGCAGGCGGAGCCGAGCCAACTGGTCGGCGTCGAGCATGTGCAGCACGTAGGACTGGTCCTTGGCCTGGTCCGCACCTCGGGCCACTCGGGGCCCGTCGGGGGTGTGCACCACCCGGGCGTGGTGGCCCGTCGCCACCTCGGAGAACCCCAGCGCCTCGGCCCGGCGGAGGAGCTTGTCGAACTTGAGGTGGCGGTTGCACTCGATGCAGGGGTTCGGCGTGGACCCGAGGGCGTGCGCGGCCACGTACGGGGCCACCACGTGCTCCTCGAACTCGTCGCCGAAGTTGAACACGTGGTGGTCGATGCCCAGCTGGTCGGCCACCCGGCGGGCATCGTCCACGTCGGCCACCGAGCAGCAACCGGTGTCCTGGGCCCCGCCCCAGAGCTTCAGCGTCACGCCGGTGACGTCGTGGCCCTGCTGGGCCAGCAGCGCCGCGGTCACCGAGGAGTCCACCCCGCCCGACATCGCCACCAGGATGCGCATCACGACCCGTGAGCCCGGAGGCGGGCGACGGCCGGGGGCACGGCGGCCAGGGCCCGGTCGACGTCGTCGTCGGTGGACGCATAGCCGAGGGAGAGGCGCAGCGAGCCCCCGGCCAGGTCCCGGTCGTAGCCCATCGCCGCCAGCACGTGGGACGGGTGCTGGGCCCCGCTGGAGCACGACGAGGCCGCCGAGGCCATGATGTCGTCCCGCTCCAGCAGGAACAGCAGGGCCTCGCTCTCGATGCCGGCGAAGCACAGGTGACATGACCCGGGCACCTTGGCCGAGCGGTCCGGCACGGGGCCGGGTGGGAGCCCGGTCTCGAGGGTGTCGGGGGTCTTCGCCAGGAGCCCGTCGGCGAGGCGATCGCGCAACGCTCCGACCCTGGCGGCCGTGTCGTCGAGCTGCTCGAGGGTGGCTGCGGCAGCCGCGCCGAGACCGACGATCCCCTCGGCGTTGTGGGTGCCACTCCGCAGCCCCCGCTCCTGACCACCGCCCAGGGCCAGTGGAGCCAGGGCCGCACCGCTCCGGACGACGAGGGCCCCGACGCCCTTGGGGCCGCCGATCTTGTGGCCCGCAATCGAGATGAGGTCCGCGGGCGCGGCCATGGTGGCCACGTCCAGCCACGGGAACGCCTGTACCGCGTCGGTGTGCAGGAGCGCGCCCGGTGCCAGGCGGCGCACCAGGTCGGCGAGCTCGTCGAGGGGCTGGATGACCCCGGTCTCGTTGTTGGCCAGCATCACCGACACCAGGGTCACCGACTCGTCGAGCAGCCCCGCCAGGGCATCGGGATCGAGCCGGCCCAGGCAGTCGACGGGGGCCACCCGGCCGCCGAGGTGGCGAACCGGCTCCAGCACCGCCGGGTGCTCCACCGCCGAGCAGACCACGGTGCCGCCCCGCTGGGCGTGGACGCCGAGCACCGCCAGGTTGTCGGCCTCGGTGCCGCCCGAGGTGAACACCACCTCGCCCGGCTCGCAGCCCAGCCCGGCCGCGAGCACGTCGCGGACGTCGTCGACGCGTCGCCGGGCCTCGCGCGCCATCCGGTGCGCCCCGCTGGGGTTGCCGTGACCGCTGGTGAGCATGGGCAGCATGGCCTCGAGGGCCTCCGGACGCAGTGGCGTGGAGGCGGCGTTGTCGAGGTAGACGACCTGCTGGCTCACGCTCTCAGGCTAGGAGTCGGCGGCCTCAGGTGCGCAGGGTCTCGGTGTAGCCGTCGACCGACAGGGCCTGGCCGGTGATCTTGGCGGCCAGCGGTGACGCCAGGAAGCAGACGGTCTGGGCGATCTCTGCGGCCTCGATGAAGGTGCGCATCGACGTCTGACGCTCGAAGCCGGCTCGGACCTCGGCAGGCGATCGCCCCGACGCCGCCGCCTCCAGGTCGATGACCTGGTCCATCCGTGGGCCGGTGATGGATCCGGGGCAGACCGCGTTGACCCGGATCCCGTGCTCGCCGACCTCCATGGCCATGGTGACCGTCAGCCCGATCACGGCCCACTTGGCGGCGGCATAGGGCGCCCTGTTCGGGAACCCGTGGAGGCCTGCGGTCGACGCGATGTTCACGATCGAGCCCGATCCCTGTTCGACCATCGGCGGGATGGCGTGGCGCGAGGTCCGGAACATCGAGGTCACGTCCACGTCGAGGGTGCGGGTGACCTCCTCCGGGTCGAGCCGGTCCACCCGCCCGCCCGGGCCTGCGATGCCGGCGTTGTTCACCAGCACGTCCACCCCGCCCATAGCGGCGACGGCCTCGCTCATGAACGCGTCGACCGCGCTGGTATCGCCCACATCGGCCAGGGCCCCGTCGATCTGCGGGTGGGCGCACACCGCGGCCAGGGCATCGGCGTCGGTGTCGCAGACCCAGGCCTTCGCTCCGGCATCGGCGAACATCTCGGCGCTGGCGCGGCCGATCCCGGCGCCGGCGCCGGTGATGATGACCCGCAGGCCCTCCAGGTCGAGCGAGAGAGGTCTCGTCATCGGCGCCAACCGTATAGCGTCGAGGCATGGCCCTCGTGAGTGCGTCGACCGTCCTGGACACCCAGCGCTCGTTCGTCCACGGCGAGCACATCGAGTCCAGCTCCGGCGAGACCTTCGAGACCCGCTACCCCGGCACGAACCGGGTGATCTGCGAGGTCGAACAGGCAGGCGAGCGGGAGGTTGACCTCGCCGTCGACTCGGCCCGGCAGGGGTTCGCCGACTGGTCGGCCGTGCCCGCGATGGAGCGCAGCCGCATCCTCTTGCGGGCCGTCGAGATCATCCGCTCACGCAACGACGAGCTGGCCTACCTCGACACCCTCGACACCGGCAAGCCCGTGGCCGAGACCACCGTCGAGGACGTGGTCACCGGGGCCGATGTCATCGAGTTCTACGCGGGGATCGTCCCCACCATCCACGGGGAGACCATCGACTTCCCGGCTGGCTTCGCTCGCATGCGCCGCGAGCCCCTCGGGGTCTGCGCCGGGATCGGGGCGTGGAACTACCCGATCCAGATCGCCATGTGGAAGTCGGGGCTGGCGCTGGCCTGTGGCAACGCCATGATCTTCAAGCCCGCCGAGGTCACACCCCTGTCGGCGACCGTACTGGCCGAGATCTATCTCGAGGCCGGGGTCCCGCCCGGGGTGTTCAACGTGGTTCACGGCGACGCCCGTGCGGGCCGGATGCTGGTTCGTCACCCCGGTATCGCCAAGGTGTCGCTCACCGGCGAGGCTGCCACAGGCAAGGCGGTGATGGCCGACGCGGCGTCGACCCTCAAGAAGGTGACCTTGGAGCTGGGCGGCAAGTCGCCGATCGTCGTGTTCGACGACGCCGACATGGACAGCGCCCGCAACGCCGCGCTCACCAACAACTTCTACTCCACCGGCCAGGTCTGCTCGAACGGCACCCGGGTCTTCGTGCAGCGACCGGTCTACGAGCAGTTCCTCGACGGGGTGGCAGACCGGGTAGCGGCCCTGAAGGTGGGCGACCCCTTCGAGCCAGACACCGTGATCGGCCCCCTGGTGAGCGCCGAGCACCACGACAAGGTCATGCGGTACATGAAGCTGGCGCTGGACTCCGGCGCCCGCCACGTGGTCGGCGGCGAGGTCCCCGACGATCCTGCGCTCGCCGGCGGCAACTACGTGACCCCGGCCGTGTTCGCCGACTGCACCGACGACATGGTCTTCGTCACCGACGAGGTCTTCGGACCCCTCATGGCGGTCCTGGTCTTCGACGACGAGGCCGAGGTCATCGAGCGGGCCAACGCCACTCCCTACGGGCTCTCCGGTGGGGTGTTCAGCACCGACATCGGCCGGGCCAACCGGGTGGCCAACGCTCTCGAGGCCGGCTCGGTGTGGATCAACGACTACAACTACCTCCCGCCGTCGCTGCCGTTCGGGGGGTACAAGCACTCCGGGCTCGGCCGCGAGAACGGCTACCAGGCCATCGAGCACTACACCCAGGTGAAGACCATCTACACCAACCTGGGGCCGGTCGAGCGCTACATGTGAGCGGCCCCGGCGCCTACGGCGACGCCTTTGCCGACGTCTACGACGACTGGTACGCCGACATCTCCGACGCCGAGGCCACCGTGCTCGCGCTGTGGCGGCTGGCCGAGGGGAGGCCATTGCTGGAGCTGGGGGTGGGCACCGGGCGCATCGCCATCCCCCTGGCTGCCAGCGGTGCCGCAGTGGTCGGGGTCGATGGGTCCGCAGCGATGCTCCGAGCCATGGCGGCGAAGCCCGGCGCCGAGCGGGTGCCCGTGGTACGGGCCGACATGGCCGAGCTCCCGCTCGCGGGGCCCTTCGGGCTGGTGTTCGTGGTGGTCAACACCTTCTTCAACCTGACCGCCGAGGCCGCTCAGCGCCGCTGCGTCGCTGGTGTGGCCGAGGTCCTGGAGCCGGGCGGGCGCTTCGTCGTCGAGGCCTTCGTGCCCGATCCGCACCTCCCCGAAAGGGGACGGGAGGTGCGCGCCCAGAGCGTTGCCGGGTCGGTGATCGTCACCATCGAGCGTGACCCGGAACGCCAGACGGTCCGAGCGGCGCACGAGCACACCGACAGCGAAGGGCAGCTGAACCGCCGGCCCTGGACCATCCGCTACGTCACGCCGGAACAGCTCGACCTGCTGTGCGCCGACGCCGGCCTGGCGCTGGAGCACCGCTGGCGGGACTGGGTGGGTACCCCCTTCGACGCCGACGCCAGCCACCACGTGTCGGTCTACCGCAAGAGTCGCACCTAGGCTCGTCCCGATGGCTCACATCCGCGTCAGCACCGTCATCGATGCCCAGCCCCACCAGGTCTGGGAGGTGGTCCGGGACATCGCCCAGCACGTGGTGTGGATGGCCGACGCCGAGGAGATCCGCTTCACCGGGCCCCAGGAGTCGGGCGTGGGCACCACCTTCGAGTGCGACACCAAGGTGGGGCCCGTCCGCCTCACCGACAAGATGGAGATCACCGAGTGGGAGGACGAGAAGGTGATGGGCGTCTCCCACACCGGCCTGGTCACCGGGACCGGCCGGTTCACCCTGCTGCCCGCAGGTCCGGGACGAACCGAGTTCCGCTGGGAGGAGACCCTCGAGTTCCCGTTCTGGATGGGGGGCCCGCTGCGAGACCCGGTGGGGAGCCGGATCCTCGAGGCCATCTGGCGCCGCAACCTGGCCCGGCTGAAGGCCCTGGTGGAGGCCAGGTTCGGAGCTGGCCGACCCGAAAGCGCATGACGCCGCGCAGCCATCGGTCCTTCGTCTCCTACATCGACCGTTCACGCGAGTACTACGCGGCGCAGGGCTACGAGCGGCCCTACGAGTGGGCCGCCCACGACGACGCTCCGTTCGCCCACCTGACCGGGCCGCTGGCCGAGTCCCGGGTGGGCCTGGTCACCACCGCCTACTTCCCGCCCGGTCGGGAGCCCGCCGGGGTCCCGCCGACGGGCCCCAAGGAGCCGTACGTCGCGCCGATCGACCGGGCCAGCGAGTGCGTCCACACCCAGGACCTCTTCTGGGCCAAGGACGAGACCCACACCGGGGACCTGGACACCTACCTGCCCGTCCACCGCCTGGAGGAGGCGCTCGCGGCAGGCCGGATCGGCTCGATCTCGCCCCGCTTCTACGGGGTCCCCACCCGCTACAGCCACCGCCGCACCAGCACCGAGGACGCTCCCCGGCTGGCGGAGTGGATGCACGCCGACGGCGTGGAGGCCGCGTTGTTGGTGCCGCTCTGACCGGTCTGTCACCAGTCGATCGGTCTGGTCGCACGCCACCTCGAGAGCACCGGCATCGCCACCGTGGTGATCGGCTCGGCCCGTGACGTGATCGAGGAGTGCGGCGTGCCCCGATTCGTCTTCGTCGACTTCCCGCTCGGCAACCCCGTGGGCAAGCCCGACGACCAGGCGATGCAGGCAGCCATCGTGAACCTGGCGCTCGACCTGATCGAGCGGGCCCCTGGTCCCCGCACCACCGTGCAGGCCCCGTTCGTGTGGTCCGACGACGACGGCTGGCGGGAGCGCTACATGGCGGTCACGGACCCCGAGACCCTGGCCGCCGAAGGCCGGGCCCGGCGAGCCCGGCAGGCCGCCGCCCGGGCGCGCTAGACGCTGGCGGCCACCAGGGCCCCGACGAAGCAGAGCACGCTCAGACCGGCCAGGATGACCTCGACGCTCCAGCGGGGGAACCGCACCCGCCGGGTGCCCTCGTAGACCAGCCACCCGGCCAGCAGGCCCACGACCAGCCCGCCCATGTGGCCGCCGACCGAGATGTTGCTGACGCCGAAGGTGATGAGCAGGTTGAGCAGCAGCACGTAGCCGAGACCGGTCTGCCACAGCGAGATCCCGAGCGAGCGCTGGGAGATCACCGCCACCCCCAGCAGCCCGAAGATCGCGCCTGACGCTCCCGCGGTGAGGGCGTCGGGAGACACCAGCAGGGCCCCGAAGGCCCCGCCGAGCAACGACGCCAGGTACGTGAGGGCGAAGCGGAGCGACCCCAGACTTCGCTCGAAGGTGGGCCCCAGGATCCACAGGGCGTACATGTTGAACGCCAGGTGGATGGCGCCGTAGTGCAGGAAGCCCGAGGTGATGATGCGCCACCACTCGCCGCCCTGGTCCACCGCGGGCCCGAAGAGGGCTCCCTCGATCAGCAGCCCGTCGAGGGCGACGCTGCCCCGCACCAGCCCGTCCCCCATGGCCACGCTCACCACGAACACGGCCACGTTCACCGCCAGCAGGACCTGGCTGACGATCGGTCGGGCCAGGAACAGCCCGGCACCGGTGTACACCTTCTGCTTGCCGGACTGGGCGCACTCGGGACAGTGGAAGCCGACCGAGGCGGTGTTCATGCACGACGGGCAGATGTAGCGCTCACAGCGCTGGCAGCGAACCCCCGCGGCGCGGTCCGAGTGCCGATAGCACGTGGTCTGGGGCGGCGAGGATCCGGCGGGCTGGTCGACCATGGCCGCCCAGTGTCGCAGCTCGGCCGGGGTTTCCGGTGGCTCCCTGGCGCTACCGTTGCCGGGTGGAGCTGGCGCAGGCGCTGGTGATCGCCCACGAGGGCGGCTGGGACGAGATCCTGCTGGTGGTGGGGCCCCTGCTGTTGCTGTGGCTGCTGCTCGTGCTCGCCGGCCGCCGGGCCCGCCGCCTGGCCACCGACGAGGAGGATCGGGACCGCTAACGGCTCAGGCCTCGCGGCGGATGTCGGCGCCGATGGCCTCGAGCTGGGGCACCAGGTCGGCATAGCCCCGGTCGAGGTGGTGGGGATCGCGGATCTCGGTCTCACCGTCGGCACCCAGCGCGGCCACCACGAGCGCGGCGCCCGCCCGGATGTCGTGGCAGCGCACCGGCGCCCCCGACAGCCGCTCCCGGCCCCGGATCACCGCATGGTGGCCCTCGGTGCGGATGTCGGCGCCCATCCGCACCAGCTCGTCCACGTAGCGGAACCGGCCGCTGAACAGGTTCTCGGTGACGATGCTCACCCCGTCAGCCACCGCCAGCATGGCCACGAGGAACGGCTTGTAGTCGGTGGCCACCCCCGGATAGGGCAAGGTGGCCACGTCCACCGCCCGCAGCCGCCTGTTGGCCATGGCCCACAGACCGTCTGGGTCGGTGGACGTTCGGACCCCCATCTCGCCCACCTTCTGGCACAGCATGTCCATGTGGTCGGGGCGGGCCCCCACCAGGGTGATCTCGCCGCCGGCCACCCCCACCGCAGCCAGGTACGTCGCAGCCTCGATGCGGTCGGGCATGACCGCATGCTCCACCGGGGCCAGCTCGTCGACCCCCTCGATCGAGATGGTCGGGGTGCCAGCCCCGAGGATGCGGGCCCCCATGCGGTTCAAGAACGCGGCGAGGTCGGCGATCTCGGGCTCGCGGGCCGCGTTCTCGATGATCGTCTCCCCCTTGGCCCGCACCGCGGCCATCAACACGTTCTCGGTGGCCCCGACGCTGGGGAACTCGAGCAGCACCCGGGTGCCGACCAGCTGCTCGGCCTCGGCGTAGATGTAGCCGTGGGCCGACTCGAACCGGGCCCCCAGCAGCTCCAGGCCCCGCAGGTGCATGTCGATCGGCCGGGGACCGAAGTCGTCGCCGCCGGGCATGGCGATGCGAGCCTCGCCACAGCACGCGAGCAGCGGGCCCAGGACCACGATCGAGGCCCGCATCTGCTCCACCAGCTCGTAGGGGGCCTCGGGGACGATCTCGGAGGGCCGGACGATGTCGAGGGTCCCCGGGGCCGGGCTGTGAACGGTGAGGCCCATGGCCCGCAAGACGTCGGACATGGTGGCCACGTCCAGGATTGCAGGAACGTTGGTGAGCCGGTGGGTGCCGGGGGCCAGGGTGCACGCAGCCATCAGCTTCAGCGCCGAGTTCTTGGCGCCGTTGATGGTGACCGGGCCCTCCAGGGGCCCGCTGTGGCGAACGATGATGCGGTCCACGCGGCCTCCCTGAACCCGCAGCGATACGGCCATCAGTATGCTCCCCCCGGTGCTGGCGACACACGCATGCTCCGCTCCGCGAGGCCCCACCGGGGCCGGCCCGGATGGCCCGTGGCCTCGCTGACCACGGCTCATCGCTGCGAACCCGACGAAGCCAGCCGCCACCTGACGCCCCGGGACACGTTCCTGGTGCGCGAGATGCAGCTGGGCGAGGGCGTCTTCGGGTGTGCCGAGGGGCCCTTCGACCGGTACCGCCGCCACGTCGAGATCCGCGACCGCGACGGCGAGGAGGTGGTGGTCGAGACCATCGACTTCCGGGTGGCGGCGCCGCTGTGGCGGGTCCTGCTCACCTGGCCGATCCGGCGGGCGCTGCGCGACGGGCGGGTCGACACCCCGTGGTGGGCCCCGCCAGACCGCTTCGACGCCCAGACGGCACGCACGGTCAGCTTGTTGGCCATCGCCATGATCGTGTCCGGCTACCTGGGCGCCATCATCGGCCAGACGGCGACGTTCGCCTCCGACGAGTTCGGCACCAGCGACCGGGCCCAGGGGGTGCTGTTCGCGGCGGTACGGGCGGGCACCCTGCTCACCCTGGTGGTCACCACCATGGCCGACCGCCGGGGTCGGCGCCGGCTGCTGCTGTGGGCCATGGGCGTGGCCTGCGCCATGACCGTCCTCGGGGCGGCCTCGACCGGGCTGGTCAGCCTGGGCGCCACCCAGGCGGTGGCCCGGGGCCTGGCCACCGCGATCTCGCTGCTCATCGGGATCATGGCCGCCGAGAGCACGCCCCGTAGCTCCCGGGCCTACGTGGCCGCGGCCCTCAGCCTGACCGCCGGCCTCGGGGCCGGCAGGGTGGTCTGGTTCCTACCCATCGCCGACGCCGGGATCCGGGCCTGGCGGATGTTGTACCTGCTCCCGCTGGTGGGGCTCCCGCTGGTCGCCTGGCTGGCTCGCCATCTCCGGGAGTCCGACCGCTTCGAGCGTCATCTGGCCGCGGACGAGGACGGCTCGTCGGCGATGCGGGGATCGCGCCTGGTGCTGGTGGCCGCGGCCGCCTTCCTCGTGCTGATGTTCGCCGCTCCCGCATCGCAGTTCCGCAACGACTTCCTGCGGGACGAGCGGGGGTTCAGCGCGGCCCAGGTCAGCCTGTTCGTCGTGCTCACCAACACCCCGGTCGGGATCGGGGTGGCCATCGCCGGGAAGCTGGCCGATCGCCGAGGCCGGCGCCCTGTCGGCGCCTTCGCGGTCTTCGGGGGGACCCTGCTGACCGTGGCCACCTATGCCGCCGAGGGTTGGGGCATGTGGACCGCCAGCGTGTTCGCGGCGATCATCGGCTCGATGGCCGCCCCGGCGCTGGGCGTCTACGGCGCCGAGATGTTCGGCACCGCTCGGCGGGGCCGGGCC
>JBFINV010000014.1:0-16977 GCA_041611015.1 Acidimicrobiales bacterium
CGGCGACCAGGTCGTCGATTCGGATCCCGGCGATGGCGAGCATGCCGTCGGTGGCCACCGACGCATGGTCGGGCAGCAGGTGGCGCGGGAGGGGACCAGCCACGGCGGCCAGCCTGCTACATCGAGTCGGGGGCCGAGACGCCGAGCAGGGTGAGCCCGGCAACCAGCCCCACGCGAGCCGCCTCGACCAGCCACAGCCGGGCCATGGTCAGCTCGGGGTCGATCCCCTCACCGAGGACCCAGCAATCGTGATGGAAGCCGTGGACCGCAGCGGCCATCTCCCGGAGCCAGTTGGCCATCTTGTGGGGGGCCCGCTCCCGGGCGGCGATGGCCACGATGTCTGGCAGCTCGTGCAGGGTGCGGAGGAGCTCGAGCTCCCGGACGTGGCCGAGCACCGTCAGGTCGGTGTCGTCGAGGGCTCCGGCCTCCACGCCGGCCTCGGCCGCCTTGGCTTGGATGGAGCGCAGGCGGGCATGGGCCATCTGCACGTAGAAGACCGGGTTGTCCATCACCTTCGCGGCGGCCAGCTCGAGGTCGAAGGTCTGGGGGGTGTCGACCGACTGCAGCAGGTAGGTGAACCGGGTGGCATCGGCGCCGATCTCCTCCACGATCTCGCGCAGCTCGATCATCGACCCGGCCCGCTTGGAGAGCTTCACCTCATCGTCGCCCCGCATGAGCCGCACCAGCTGGGTGATCGGCATCTCGAGGTGATCGGGGTCGTGGCCGAGCAGGCTCACCGCGGCCTTCAACCGGGCCACGTAGCCGTGGTGGTCGGCACCGAGGACGTTGATCAGCCGGTCGGCGCGGCTGAACTTGTCCCGGTGGTACGCGATGTCGGGCGCCAGGTAGGTGAGCTCGCCGTCGCTCTTGACCAGGACCCGGTCCTTGTCGTCGCCGTGCTCGCTCGAGCGCAGCCAGGTGGCTCCCTCGCTGTCGTAGACCGCGCCCCGGGCCCGCAGCTCGGCGAGGGTGTCCTCGATGGCGCCGCTGGCCACCATCGACCGCTCGCTGAACCAGGTGTCGAACTCGACGCCCAGCATCGCCAGCACCTCTGTCTGGTCTGCCTGGGCCCGGGCGTAGCCCCATTCGAGCGGGTCGGCGTCGTCGGGCATCTCGGCCGCCCACTCCGCGATGTACTCACCCAGATAGCCGTCTTCGGGAGGCTCCTGTCCCTTCTTTCGGGCCAGCAGCGACGCCGCGTAGGTCTCCATCTGGACGCCCCGGTCGTTGACGTAGAAGTCCCGCTCCACCGGGTGGCCCACGGCCTCGAGCAGCCGGGCCACCGAATCCCCGTAGCACGCACCCCGGGCGTGGCCGGCGTGGAGCGGGCCGGTGGGGTTGGCGCTGACGAACTCGACGTTGTACCTGACGCCGGCGCCCTCGTCGCTGCGCCCGAACCCCTCCCCCGCGGCCACCACGTCCCGCAGGACCTGGTGCAACCAGGTGTCGGCCAGGTGGAAGTTGACGAACCCGGGACCGGCCACCTCGACCCGCTCGACGTGAACGGGGAGGTCCGCCTCGAGTCGGTCCGCGATCTGCTGGCCGAGCTCGCGAGGTTTTCGGCCCGCGGCGTTGGCACACACCATGGCCACGTTCGATGACCAGTCGCCGTGGCTCCGCTGGGCCGGCCGCTCGAGGCCGATGCCCGAGCCAGGCTGATCGACGCCGAGCTCGTCGAGGGCGGCCTGCAGTGCTGCTCGGAGGTTGTCGATGATCATGGCCGCGCCTCGGGTCGTGTGGGCTGCTCGCCAGGCTAATGGGACCGGGCCCCGCAGGGGCCGGACTGCACGACGGCGGGCGTCAGGTGCCAGACTCCCCCGATGGACCAGAGTCCCCGGACAGAGAAGCACTGGCGCGCTGCGGGCGTCGCCCTCGGCAAGCATTGGAAGTGGGTCCTGGCTGCGGCCGCCGTGGTCACCGTGGTCCTGGCGATCGGGTTCGCCCGGGTGGAGTTCGCCACCGGGCAGGACAGCTACCTGAACGCGGACTCGCAGGCCAGCATCGACAACGTCGCCTTCCAGGACCGCTTCGGCGGCGAGACCGTGGTTTTGCTGTTCTCCGCCGAGGAGGGCCGCGACGTCAGCGATCTGTTCTCGGCGGAGAACCTCGCCGAGCTGGAGCAGCTGACCGAGGAGCTGGCCTCCATCGAGCAGGTGTCGTCGGCCATCACCCCCCTGGTGTCGATCCAGCTCAGCGACGCGCTGATCAAGGGCCCCGGCAGAGAGGCGCTGATCGCAGCGGCGTCCAGGGACCCGGACCCGGACGGCCAGGCGGCCCGCAACGCCGACATCCAGGTGGGGCTGGCGCGGCTGGGTGCTGTGGAGAACCAGGAGATCGGCGATCCTGGTTGGGCCGACGTGCTGGTGTTCGGCAACGACGGCTACGAGGTGAGCGACGGCGAGCTGGTGGCCCCGGCCGACCAGGATCGGGCCATCCGCCTGTCGCTGGCCTCGACCTTCCCGGATCAGCGGACCGCAGTCGGCGGGGTGGTCCTGGCCGGCAACGCCACCCTCGACGAGCTGAGTGAGGGCACCGATGCGGTCCTCGAGGTGGTCGAGACCATCGAGCTCGACGGGTTCGAGCTGACCCCGACGGGTTCCCCCGTCTACCTGCGCGAGATCAACAACTACCTCCAGGGCGGGATGCTGACGCTCGGCGCGGCGGCCGTTGTCGTCATGGCGGTGATCCTGCTGGTGATGTTCCCGGTGCGGTGGCGGCTGTTGCCGCTGCTCTCGGTGCTCGTCGGGGTGGTGTGGGCCTTCGCCATCCTCGGCTACATCAGCGTCGACCTGTCGCTGGTCACGATCTCGGGCCTGCCGATCCTGATCGGGCTCGGCATCGACTTCGCCATCCAGATCCACAACCGGGTGGAGGAGGAGGTGGTGCTCGACAAGGAGGAGCACCCCATGGCCGAGACCCTCGCCAACCTGGGGCCGGCACTGGTGGTGGCCACGATCGCTGGGGTGGTGGCGTTCCTGGCGCTCCGGATCTCCCAGGTGCCCATGATCCGGGACTTCGGGATCCTGCTGGCCATCGGCGTGGTGGTGCTGGTGATCACCGGCATCGCCCTCACCACGGCCATCCTCGGCATCCGGGAGTACGAGCATCGAACCGAGGAGCGGGCTGCGTCGCGGGTCGAGCGCCTGGTCGTCTGGCTGGGGTCGCTGCCCCCCAAGGTGGGCTTGCCGTTCATCGCCGCGGCCATCGCGCTCTTCGCCGTCGGCGCCGCGGTGGAGGGCGGTATCGACATCGAGTCCGACCCGGTGCGCTGGATCGACCAGGGCGGGCAGACCGTGGCCGACATCGAACGCCTGGAGGAGGAGACCGGCTTCGCCACGACCCTGGGCGTGCTGGTCGAGGCCAACAACATCGCGGCCCCGGAGGTCAACGAGCTGCTCTGGGACTTCACCCGGGCGGCGGAGGACCGAGACGAGGTCGTGAGCACTTCGAGCCTGGTCAACACCATGGGCAAGATCATCCTGGTACCCGGGGCCACGCCGCTGGCGCCCACCCCGGCCGACATCGAGGGCATGGCCTCGGTGCTGCCGCCCGCCATCGACCGGGCCCTGCTCGACGACGACTTCACCGCCACCCAGGTCAACCTGCGGCTGGCGCCGGCAAGCCTGGAGGAACGGGCCGTGCTGGTGGAGGAGCTCGAGGCGGACCTGGAGCGGCGCATCGCCGACATGGACCTGCCCGCCGACAGCGTGTTGCTGGTCGACCTGGGGCCGGACCAGCAGCCCGTCCGGGCGGTCCCAGCCGGCCTGGCCATCGTCGGCGTGGGCCTGCTGGAGAACCTGAAGGCCAACCGGGCGGTGCTCACCTACCTGGCGCTCACGGCCGTGGCCGTGTGGTTGCTGGCCCGCCATCGCAGCGTCGCCCGGGCCGCGTTGACGCTGGTGCCGGTCGTGCTCGCGGTCGGGGTGTCGTCGATCGTCGTCGGCGCTCTCGGGCTGACCCTCAGCCCGCTCACCACGGTCAGCGGCCCGCTGGTGATCGCCACCTGCGCGGAGTTCTCCGTGCTGATCACCGCTCGATTCCTCGAGGAGCGCCAGCGCGGGCTGCCCGGAGCCGAGGCCGGCGCCACGGCGGCGTCGCGCACCGGCCGGGCATTCTTCACCTCTGCGGCCACCACCATCGGCGGCTTCGCAGTGCTGATCGGCTCGGCGCTGCCGCTGCTGCGGGACTTCGGCATCATCGTGACGTTGAACGTCGCGATCGCCCTGCTGGCGGCCCTGGTGGTCATGCCGCCGCTGCTGGTGTGGGCCGACCAGCGAGGCTGGCTGGGCGTGACCCCGGCGCCCGGTGCCGTCCGGCTCGCAGCGCCGGCGGCTGGACCCCAGCTGGTGGGAACCGTCGTCGGTATCGTCGCTCTCATCGGGCTCGGCGTCGGCCTGCTGCTCGCTGCGGACACCGACTCGGGCGAGGCCGAGGAGGCGGCGTTCGTGCCGGTGGCCCTCCCGACGCCGACCCCCGCGCCCACGCCCACACCGGAGCCCACCCCTGAAACCACCGATGGCGAAGGTGACGGGGAGGGAGAGGGTGGCATCGATCCGAGTACGTTCGGAACCGAGCGGCCCGCGGGCGTCGTGGGCGGAGCCCTGTTCGACTTCATGACCGGGGCCGGCGTCGATCCGCAGCTGGCGGTGTGTACCGCCGAGACCCTGCTGAGCCGGACCACCGAGGAAGAGCTGCTGGCCTCGGGGATCGCCAGCTTCTCCGACGAGGCGGTGGTGCCCGTGGTGGACGCGGCCCTCGACTGCGGGGTGACCCAGGAGGAGATCGACGCCACCCTGGCGGCCGCCCGCGGCGGCTGACGCCCTACCCTCGGGGGATGGGTCTGGTCCTCCAACCTGCGCGCACGGCCGTCAACGACGGCGTGCCCGCGGCCGCGCCCGGCGAGTTCTCGCCCCTGGCGATAGGTCCCATCTCGGTGTGGCCACCGGTGGTGCTGGCCCCCATGGCCGGGGTGACCGACGCCCCCTTCCGCCAGCTCTGCCGCGAGGCCGCAGCCACGGTCTCACCGGCCGCGGTGCCCGGGCTGTTCGTCAACCAGATGATCACCGCCCGGGCCCTGGTGGAAGGGCACCGCAAGACCCTCAAGCTGGCCGAGTTCGGGCCGGGTGAGACGCCGCGCAGCATCCAGCTCTACGGCACCGACCCGGTGTACCTGGCCAAGGCGGTCGAGCAGCTGGTGGACCAGGAGCACGTCGACCACATCGACCTCAACTTCGGGTGCCCGGTCGCCAAGGTCACCCGCCACGGTGGCGGTGGGGCCCTCCCCTACCGGCGCCCGCTGTTCCGGCGCATCGTCGCCGCCGCAGTGGGCGCGGCCCGGGGTCGGGTGCCGGTCACGGTCAAGTTCCGCATGGGCATCGACGACACCAACCTCACCCACCTCGACGCCGGTCGCATCGCCGAGGACGAGGGCGCGGCCGCAGTGGCCCTGCACGCCCGGACCGTCGAGCAGCTGTACTCCGGCGACGCCCGATGGGAGGCCATCGGCCAGCTGAAGGCCGTCGTCGAGAGCATCCCGGTGCTGGGCAACGGCGACATCTGGGAACCTCACGACGCCCTGCGCATGATGCGCCGGACCGGCGCGGACGGTGTGGTGATCGGGCGCGGCTGCCTGGGCCGGCCCTGGCTCTTCGCCGACCTGGCCCGGGTGTTCCAGGGCGGCGACGTCGGCCCCCTGCCGACCATGGAGCGGGTCGCGGCCGCAATGCGCCGGCAGGCCCGGCTGCTGGTCGAGTGGATGGGCAGCGAGGACGCCCTCCGGAGCTTCCGCAAGCACGCCATCTGGTACCTCACCGGCATGCCGGTCGGAGGCGAGCTACGCCGCCGGGTCCAGGAGGTGTCGTCGCTGGACGAGCTGGACGCGGTGCTGGCCAGCGTCGAGCCCGAGCTCCATCTCCCGCTCGATGCGATCCGGATCCCCCGCAGCCATCGTGGCGGACCCAAGGCTGCGGCGCTCCCCGAGGGGTGGCTCGACGATCCCGACTCGGCGCTGGCGCCGGGCGAGGAGGCCGAGGCCCTGGTCTCCGGTGGGTGAGCGGGCCCCCCTGGTGTTGGCGTCGGCGTCGCCTCGGCGCCGGGTGCTGCTGTCGATGCTGGACGTCGACGCCGAGGTGATCGCTGCGGACGTGGACGAGGCGACCCTCGCCGATGGTCTGGACCCGATGCACGCGGTGGTCGAGCTGGCCCGGGCCAAGGCCGGTGCCGTCGGCGCCGACGACCGCCCGGTGCTGGCGGCGGACACCGTGGTGGTCCTCGACGGTCAGACCCTCGGCAAGCCGGCCGATCGCGACGATGCCCGGCGCCTGCTGCGGCGCCAGGCCGGCCAGCACGTGCAGGTGATCAGCTGCGTGGCCCTGCGGCAGGTCGACGGCACCATTGACGACCGGATCGCCATCAGCACGTTGCGGGTCGACCCGCTCGACGACGAGACGATCGATGCCTACCTGGCCACCGGCGAGGCCGACGACAAGGCCGGGGGCCTGGCTTTCCAGGGGTCGGCCGCCAGCTTCGTCTCCCTCGTGGACGGGAGCCGCTCGAACGTGATCGGACTCCCCCTGGCCGAGACCGTCGAGCTGCTCCGCAACGCCGGCTTCGCCGTAGCCGCTCTGGTCCTCGACGTGGGCTGACCCGGCCGGCGGGTCAGGGTCTGGCGACCACCCGGACGCGAGACGACCAGGTCCCGGGGCCGGCCCGGGCGACGGCCCGCACCCGGCACCAGTACGCCTGGTCCGCATGCAGGCGGCGGACGACGATGCGGTCGGTACGACGCGAGGACTTGGTCACCCGGTGGTCGTCGCCGATGGCTCGGCAGCGCACCTGGTGGCGCACCACCCGGGACCCCCGAGCGGTGCCTTCGTCGAACTCGATGCGGGCCCGATGGACCCGGTGGCGGTCCGCGCTCACGTTCTGCGGGCGCCTCGGCGTGATCACCCCCCGGTTCAGGCGGAGGACACGGCTCGTGAACGACATGTCCACGGCGTCGACCACCAGGGCCGGCCCTACGTCGGTGACCGTCACGGTGCCGGTCCCGCTGCCTCGCAGAACCGGGTCGAGGCCACGAGCGGTCAGGGTCGCCGGGTTGTCGATGCCGTAGGTCTCGCGGAGGAACCGGTTCGGGATCCGCTGGTGCATGAAGCCCTTCACGGCGGTCACTCCGTCGATCAGGAAGTGGCTGTTGGCCATGCGGATCGCCAGCCGCTCCTCGCCGGTGGCGGCATCGCGCTGGATTTCGGCCGGGAGGCTCGTCCCGTCGACGTTGGTGAAGATGTCGTAGCCGTACATGGCGTCGCGTTGGGCCACGTCGGTCCACGATCCGTAGTCGGTCACCTCGCCGCCCAGGTAGGCGTCCCACTGCTCGGTGGCGGTGTGCGGACAGGACCACGGCCACGTCGCCAGGTCACAGCCACCGGTGACGGTGGTGGGTTGCGAGTTGACGGTGATGGTGTTCGGCGCCTCGGTGCGGGCGACGGTCCCGGGTTCACCGCGAGTGAAGGACACCCGGGGCACCAGCGCTCCGGTGCGGAACGTCACCGTCCATTGCTGGGGCAGGGCGGGAGCCCCGAGGTCGAAGCCCCCCGAGGTGGGAACCACGTTCCAGAGGAACGAGCTGGACCCGCCGCTTGCCGCGGGGACGAGCACGATGTCGTAGAGCGGGTCACCGTCGGTCACGGGCACACCATCGACGTCGGCCGATTCCACGCACGGCTCGGCCGCGCCCGACGAACACCACACCGACGGGGGCTGGGCGCCGCCGATGCCGGGGACGATGACGGCCGGCAGGACGCCGAGGAGTGCGATCGCGGTGAGAGCGGATACCAGCCTCACGCCACCTCCCCGCACGCGTCCTCCGAGGGGACGAGCATGCACCAACCGTAGCCCGCTCGCTGCGATCGGGCGGACACGGGAGGGCGCCGGCAGCCCCGGCCTCGCCGTGGAGGAAACCGGCGCCGGGCTCGTTGCGAGGTGCCGGCGTCGAGGTCGCCGACCCGTGATCCTCAGGATCGGACTCCCGCGAGGCGGGGGCGCTGGCGGCGGAGGCCGAGGCGACTCCGGCGGGGTGTTTGCTGGTGCCGCAGCGCTTTGAGCTCGGGGGCCGAGAGGCCCTGGGCGAGCACCCGCTCCGACCGGATTGGCACCAGCAGCCGCAACCAGGAGCGTCCCCCCGAGAGGTTCCACAGCGACCCGAGCACCGGCCCCAGGGCCTGGTAGGCCTCGTGCTCGACGGCGGCGATCTCGGACCACAGGCTCGTCGGTGCCGACACCGGGCGAACCCCTCCGTTGGCGAAGACCCCGACCAGACGCAGGTGGCTGGCGAGCAGCTCCTGGGGCTCGGCCCCGGCCACGGTGTTGACCACGAACTGCCGGTGGGGCGGGCTCTGGAGTGTGGACGTCTGCAGGATCCGCCCGTCGCCGAGCGGGGTGACGATCGACAGCGAGCCGCTCGACCGCCCGACCACGGCCGTCACCTCGCGACCCGGCGTCTGGAACAGGTCCCAGACCGGGCCGTTGAGCACCGTGCCATCACGGGTGGCCGGTCCCCGGGCGAAGCCCCGGGACTCGAAGGCGCCAGCGACGGGGTGTGCAGGCCCGTCGGACGGTGTCGTCCCCAGCCGGGGCCGCCGGCGCAGGTAGCCGGAGAGGTAGCGGTAGGTCAGCGGGTTCGCCGACAGGGCCGCGAGGAACCAGGTCAGCGCAACTGCCTGGCCGAGGGTCAACGACGCCAGAACCCACACAGGCTCGACCGAGCCGGTCATCCACCAGACCCCGCCCAACGAGGCCGACGCCACGGCCAGCACCGAGCCGGCCCAGCGGCGCATGGCCGAGCGCACGATCGACCGCCGGAGCCAGCGGACGTGAGGATCCACGGCCTGCTCATCGGTCGTCGCCACGCCGACCTGAGCCGGTGCCAGGCCGCGGCATCGACCGGGGCCGAGACGGCAGAACCTACGCTTCGAGCGGTGCCGACACTGTGCCCTGATGGCGATGAGGTGCCGGTGAGGCGCCGATGACCGCGGTCGTGCTCGCCGCGTTGGCGGCGTTGGCCTACGGGGCATCGGACTTCTCGGGCGCGGTCGCCGCCAAGACCCACGACGCCACCCTGGTCACCGCGGTCATGCAGGCGGTCAGCCTGGTGGCGCTGCTGGGGTACCTGGCGCTCTGGCCCGAGGACACCCGCACCCTGGCCGACGCCGCCTGGGCCGCCCTCGGCGGCATCGCCGTGGCCATCGCCCTGACCACCTTCTACCAGGCCCTGGCCCGGGGGCCGATGTCGACCGCGGCGGCGCTCACCGCGCTGGTCAGTGCCACCGTCCCGGTGGCTGCCGGCCTGGCGCTGGGCGACCGCCCCAGCACCCTCGCCCTGGCCGGCGTCGCCATCTCGATCCCAGCGGTGGTGCTGGTGTCGGTCGAACCCCGCGGCACCCACGTCTCACCGTTCGCCGTGCCGCCCCGGGAGCGGGTCGCCTCCCAGGCCCACGTCAACCGCACCCGGGCCCTGGCGCTCGTGGCCGGGCTGGGCTTCGGCATGTTCTTCGTGGCCCTGTCGCGCACCTCGAGCGACGCCGGGCTGTTCCCGCTGCTGTCCGCCCGGGCGGCCTCGATCGTGGTGCTGGTGACGATCCTGACGACGCGACGCCGCTGGGCGCCGATCAGCCGCTCCTCCTGGCCCATCATCGTGGTCGCCGGCGTGCTCGACTTCGCTGCCAACAGCTTCTACCTGACCGCGCTCGGCAAGGGCACCTTCACGTGGGTCGCAGCGATCAGCTCCCTGTACCCGGTGAGCACCGTCCTGCTGGCCCGGCTGATCCTCCAGGAGCGCCTCAGATCGGTGCAGATCGGCGGCCTGGTGCTGGCCGCGAGCGCCCTGGCGTTGGTCGCGGTGGGCCGCTGACGCCCCCGCCGCGGGCTGGGTGGACCTTCCCGGTCAGACCAAGTCGCTCAAATCGGGCCGCTTTGCTCCGACGTACGTCTTGTGAGACACGCGTGGAAGCTCTGGCTCGGCCTTGCGAGCGTGGTGACAGCCACGTACTTCCTGTTGCCGAACACGCCAGAGTCGAAGCTCGTCCTCTACAACGGCGTCGGCTTCCTGGCAGTGGTCCTGCTGCTGGTCGGCATCTGGCGGAACCGCATCGCCCCCCGGGCCCCATGGCTCTTCTTCGCTGCGGGCCTGGCGTCGTTCCTGGTCGCCGACATCATCTACTACGTCCTCGAGATCACCAATCCCGAGGGCCCCCCGTACCCCTCCATCGCCGACTGCTTCTACCTGGCGATGTACCCGCTGGTGATGATCGGGCTCACCAAGCTGGTGCGCCACGTGGCGCCCGGTGGCGACAAGACCACGTTGATCGACGCTGCGGTGGTGGCGACCGCCATGTTCGGGTCGATCTGGGTGCTGTTCGTCGACGACGTGGTCACCGCCGAGCTCGCCGGCCTGGCCCTCATCACCAGCCTGGCCTACCCGGTCCTGGACGTGGCCCTCCTCGCCGTGGCCGCCCGCCTCGCCGTGAGCGCCCATCTGCGCCACCCGCCCCTGGCCCTGATGCTGCTGGGCATCGGCTCCCTCGCCGTGGCCGACATCGGCTACAACATCTACCTCGCCGCGGGCACCTTCCACACCGGCCTGTTCATCGACGCCTTCTGGCTCGGCTTCTACGCCTGCTTCGCAGCTGCGGCCCTCCACCCGGCGTCGGCGGTGCCGGGCACCCAGTACGAGTCGCACGGCCGCCTGACCGGCCGGCAGCTGGTGATCATGATCCTGGCCACGCTGGGCCTGCCGACCATCGACCTCCTGTGGGGGACGTCGCAGGACCGGGTGGTCACCATCATCACCTCGGCCCTGCTCTTCATCCTCATCCTGATCCGGGTGTTCGCGCTGATGCAGGCGCTGCAGCGGGGCCAGGACCAGCTGCGCCACGACGCCGAGCACGACGCCCTCACGGGATTGTCGAATCGGGTGCGGTTCGCCGATCGGGTCGAGGCCGCGCTCGAAGAGCGGGGCCCAGGGCACGTGGCCGTGCTGTTCGTCGATCTCGACGACTTCAAGACCGTCAACGACAGCCTCGGTCACCAGGCGGGCGACATGCTGCTCGCCGAGGTGGCGAACCGGTTGGAGACCTGCGTCCGTCACGGCGACACCGTGGCCCGCTTCGGCGGCGACGAGTTCGCCATGCTGCTCGAGTCCGCCGTGGACCGCCAGGACGCGGTCTCGGTGGCCCGGCGGGCTTTGGCCGCGCTGAGCGAGCCGATCGACCTGCAGGTGCGCACCGTGCGGGCCTCGGCCAGCATCGGCATCGCCATGCACCTCGACGCCGACCAGGACGTCGAGGCCCTGATGCGGAACGCCGACGTGGCCATGTACCTCTCCAAGACCCGGGGCAAGGGGCGGTACTCGTTCTTCGAGCCGGCGATGCACGAGGAGGCCATCGAGCGCCTCGACCTCAAGGCCGATCTGCAGCGAGCCATCGACGAGGAGCAGTTCACGGTCCACTATCAGCCGATCTTCGACCTCGACACCGGCAAGGTGGCGCTGGTCGAGGCCCTGCTGCGGTGGCGGCACCCGACGCGGGGCATGATCTCGCCGGACCGCTTCATCCCCCTGGCCGAGGAGAACGGGCTGATCGTGCCCATCGGCGAGTGGGTGCTCCGCGAGGCCTGCCTCCAGGCGGTGCAGTGGCACAAGATCGCCGGCTGCGAGGAGATCGGGGTCACGGTCAACCTGTCGATGCGCCAGCTCCACGACAGCGACCTGGTCAACGCCCTCACCAACGCCTTGCGCGACTCCGGGCTGCCGGCCCGCAACCTGCTCCTCGAGATCACCGAGTCCATGCTCGCGATCGACGCCGAGCTGAGCGCCAGCGTGCTGGAACAGCTCAAGACCATCGGCGTCAAGCTCGCGATCGACGACTTCGGGACCGGTTACTCCTCGCTCAGCTATCTGCGTTCGTTCCCGGTGGACTCCATCAAGATCGACCAGTCCTTCATCGCCGAGCTGCACCGCTCCCCCACCTCCACCGCACTCATCGAGGCCGTGGTGAACCTGAGCCGGGCGCTGGGCGCGTCCACGGTGGCCGAGGGCATCGAGCACGACGACCAGGCCGAGCTGCTGCACCGGCTGGGCTGCAACCGGGCCCAGGGCTTCTACTACTGCCGGCCGCTGCCGGCGCCGGCGCTCACCCAGCTCCTCAAGGAGCACTCCTCGGACGAGACCGAGCCCCTCACCGCCTGGCGGGTCTCCTCGGAGCGGGTCCAGGAGCGGCTGTACGACATCGAGGTCCGCCACGGGCTCGACGACCTGGCCCGCATCTCCCGCGAGCTCGAGGAGCTTGGCCGAGAGGTCAAGGTGCCGATCATGGGAACCTGGCCCTGGCTCCAGACGTGGGGTCAGTGCTTCCCGCAGTGGGAGCCGATGATGATCGGCGTCCGCTCCGCCGAGAGCGGCGTGCTCACCGCCAGCGCCCTGCTCGCCACGCGTGAGCGCGCCGAGGGCACGGCGATCGTGGCCATGGGTCACGGCTCGTCGTTGTTCACCGCACTCCATGCCGTCGGGCCCGAGGACGCCTCGGCGCTGGCCACCGCGGTGGCCTCGACCCTCGAGGACATCGACGGCGCCTGGTCGCTCGACCTGGAGCAGATGGCGGAGTACGACCCGGTGGCCAGCCACCTGTCCAAGCGCCTGGGGCACGTGCAACTGCTCCCGGAGCTGCGGGTGCCGCGCGTGGTCTTCGCCTCCGCCCATGGCCCGGAGAACGTGCTCTCGAAGAACATGCGCAAGCAGATCCGCCGAGCCAACGCCAAGATCGATCGCGACGGACTGGACATGAGCATCGCGTTCGACCGGGGTCGGGCGATCTCTGCCGAGCTCATCGACGAGGTCGAGAGCGTCCACGTGCAGCGCGATCGCGATGCCCGCCGCCAGAGCGATCTCGACCTCCCGTCCGAGCGCGAGTTCTGGCGACGGGTCGTCGAGGGCGGCAAGTCCGGTAGCGAGTGGGAGGTCGAGGTGGCGACCCTGCGCCTCGACGACGTGCTCGCCGCATACGTGGTCGCCCTGCTCGACGGCGACACCTACCGGGTCTACGACGGCCGCATGGCCACCGAGTTCGCCGACTACTCCCCCGGGCGTCTCATCGAGTCGGCCGCATTGACCCGAGCGATGACCGATCCCCGCTTCGCGGTGCTCGACTGGATGTCGGGCGTGGCGGCCGAGAAGCTGCTGACCACCAACATGGCCGAGGCCCGTAGCCGTCTCGTCGCCACATCGGGCAGCCGCTACATGAGCTTCCCCAAGCGCAGCGACTACAAGAAGGAGCTCACCCCGGCCTGAGCCGCGGCGGGCTCCGGCGATTGGCTGGACTCGGGTCGGCGGGCCCCTATCATGACCGGGCGGGTTGCGGCCCGCCGGATCCCGCCCTCGTAGCTCAGGGGATAGAGCAGTGGCCTCCGGAGCCATGTGCGCAGGTTCGAATCCTGCCGAGGGCGCCAGCGGAATCCTCGCCTGACCAGCGCATACAGCCTGGTCAGGCGATTTCGGTTTTGTCCGCTGTTTGCCGCTGATCCGCGCTGATTCCCTCTGCGATTGGGAGGAGGCTGGGAGGAAACCGGGAGCGGCACTCAAGAATCTCGGACGCTGTCGCACCGAAGACCACGCAGGAAGGAACCGCTTTGGCGTCGTGAGCTCGTACGCATCGAGGCGCTGGCATCGCCCTACGCTGCCGCCATGGCCGAGGTCCGCGCGACTGGGACGCGATCCGTTCCACGCGGGATGCCTTGGCTCGTGCGCGCCAGTCTCGCATCCATTGTGGCGTGCACCTTCGGAGTCGTAGTCGCGCTCGGTGCCTTCGGCGAGGAGACCACGGTTACGGGACAGGCCGCACAAACCGTCGGTGCTCCGATCCTCGCGATCTACGGACTGGGGCTGTTCATCGCCTCGCTCCGGGCATGGAGGCGGCCAGCCGTGATCATCGAACCGGGCCGATCAACCGTCCTGCGGCCGCGTGACCAAGTGCCCTGGCGATCCACGCACAGCGCCGTCAATCTGTCAACGTGTCCGAACTCGATCACTTCGAGCAGCGCCAACGCGGGTGGGAGCGGCGCCCGTATCCGTCGCACCGCAGCTTCGTGATCGGCTCGCTGCGGGCCGGGCGCCGAAGCTTCCCGGTGCACGGGCTGCTCGAACTCGACGTGACCGACGCCGTGGCAGCCCTGGACCGCCGGCCCGAACCGTTGTCGTTCACAGCGTTCGTGGTTGCGGCGACGGCTCGCGCAGTGGCGGCACATCCCGAAGTGCACGCCTACCGCGAGTGGCGGGGTCGCCTCGTGGTCGCCAGGCACGTCGACGTGGCCACGTTGGTTGAGGTGGCCGACCAGGGCACGACGTTCCCGCTCGCCCATCTGATCCGAGACGCCGACGTCCGACCCGTTAGCGATCTCTCAGCCGAGCTGCGCAACGTTCAAGCTGACATCGCCCGCAGCGACTCCGGACGCCTCCTGCGCAGGGGGACGGCGTGGATCGGACGGATCCCCGGGCTCGCGACGCTCCTGTACACCGTTGCCAAGCGCTCACCTCGACTCCGAGAGCGATCCGGCACCGTCGCCGTCACTTCGGTGGGGATGTTCGGCACGACAGGTGGCACCGGCATCGTACAGCCGACGATCATGACCCTCTCAGTCCTGGTCGGCGGACGCAGCATGCGGCCCCGTGTCGTCGAGGGGCAGATCACGGCCAGGCTCGTCCTCGACCTGACCATCAGCGTCGACCATGCCATTGTCGACGGCGCACCGGCGGCGCGGTTCGCTGCCACTCTGACCGATCTCATCGAGCATCCCACCTGGATCGACGACTCCGACCCAGCCTCCTCCCGGCACTCCTGCTGACCTCTCCAAGTCGTCGAGAACCACCCCCACAAGATCCGTGGGCAGCACTGCTCCCGGGATCGCGAAGCCCGTTCCCAGCTCGAGTGACGCGCACTATCGCCCCACGACTGCCGCTGTCCTGACCCGCCCTGGTTCGGCACGTATCGCTCGTGGGGTCCGAGTGGAGGCCGCTCGGTAATCGCGCCGAGGAACCCTCAGACCTACGACCCAAAGGTCACCCCGGCCGAGCTGCCCTCCCGAATGGCCGAGCCGCGACACCCCAGCATGTGACGTCGCGAGCTGACGCCAAACGCCTCGTCGAGCGTGCTCGTCAGCAAGATCGGGTTCTCGCTTGTTCGCGCGGTGTTCGCGCTCCAACGGCGAGAGGCCCCTTCCGATTCCTCGGAAAGGGCCTCTGACCTGGTGTTCCTTGGTGGCGGGGGCAGGATTTGAACCCGCGACCATCGGGTTATGAGTTGCTTCAAGGGTGTTTCCGCTGCCGACCGATGTTGGCCGATATCTACCGTGACCTGCCGAAACATCCACTACGTCGTGTCAGTGAATGCCTGTGGATAACACCGAATGACGGCCCATTCGTTAGAAGATTCGTTAGAAGTCTGAGCGCGCTCCGAGGGTCAGGGTCGCAGTTCGCTGACGTCCGCCCGAACCGATTCACTTCGAGTGCGGCACCGCGGCCGGTTCTGGCCAGCGTCATGCACGTGACCAATGGCCCTACGGCTCCGTAGCGCGTGCTCACAGGCTGATGTGCAGCGCTGCGCGTGCGCGTCGCTCTCTAGGGCTGGAGGTAGTCAGGTGCGGTGGTTTGGCGGCGGATTGGTCGTGTCGGTGTTGGTGGTGGGGTTGGTAGTGGCCTCGCCCGCGGGTGCTCAGACGGATCCGAGCGCGATCGATGTCGCGCCGATCATCGTTCAGGTGTGTTGTGCGCCCACCGAGGAGGACCAGCTGGTGGGCGGCCAGTCCTGGGATGTGGGCGACGAGATCGACCTGTTCGTCAACGACGTCTATGTGGCGACGGCGATCGCTGCGCCCAATGATGAGGGCAGCGCGTCGCCACTGTTCGATGTCAACGCGCTAGGTATCGAGCTCCGGCCAGGTGACGAGGTCAAGTTCGTGCGCTCTGACGGCGGTCGGACGGAGGTGCATGTAGTCACGACGCTCAGCGTTTCGCGCATGGACGTGGTGACCGACACCGTGAAAGGGACCGCTGAGCCAGGGTCGGAGGTGGTCGTCTTCATCCCGAATACTGCCGTCTTCCGCTCCGAGACCGCAGACGCCGAAGGCGACTGGCTTGCCGATTTCTCCGTGGCCGGTGATGACCCCGGAGAAGCTCTTGTCTTCGACATCGGCTTCTTGGACCCCGTCGCCGCGGCACAGTTCGACATTGACGGGAACGCCACGCTCTGGCTCACCCGACCGTGGGAGTACGCGCCGATCATCGCCATCGTGGACGGTGCTGACCAGATCGGCGCGACCGGCCCACAGGCAACTGGCGGACAGTCCTGGGGGGTCGGCGATGAGGTCGACTTGTTCATCAACGGCGTCTACGTGGCGACGTCGATTGCCGAACAGAACGGCGAAGGCAGCGCGTCCCCGTACTTCGACCTCGCCGTGCTCGGCGTCACAATCGTTGCAGGCGATGAGATCACCCTGATGCTGTCCGATGGCAGTCGCACCGAGACCCACATCGTCACCGGTCTCTCAGTCACCCAGGTCGATGTAGCAGCCGACGCCGTGAGCGGCATGGCCGCACCAGGCTCCCAGGTGCTTGTTGCCGTGCCAGGCGCCTTCAGGCTCGAGACGACGAACGCGGCCGGCCAGTGGTCCGCAGACTTCTCCCAGCCCGGCGACGATCCGATCGAGGCATCCACCGCGGACATCGTCGCGAGCACCGTCGGTCAAGCCTTGCAGTTCGACGAGTTCGGGAACTTCACCTGGGTGTTCTGGAAGCTCGAGCTGACAGACAAGGACCAATGCAAGAACGGCGGCTGGCAAAACTTCGGTGCCTTCAAGAACCAAGGACAATGCGTCAAGAACGCGCCCAAGTAGGGCCCACACTCTTGGCCCAGTTCTCCGGATGCCATGCGCGCC
>JBFINV010000015.1:0-16695 GCA_041611015.1 Acidimicrobiales bacterium
CGACGATGAGCACGTCGTCGCTGCCGACCGCCGGCAGCTGCCAACCAGCGCCGTAGGGTCCCCTCACCCCGATCTGGTCACCGGGACCGACGTCGCAGAGAGCTCGGGTGACCGCGCCGACCCGGCGGATGGTGTGGGTCAACAGCGCGCCGTCGCGGCCGGCGAGGGAGATGGGCGCCTCGCCGATCCCGAACGCCCACAGCATCGTGAACTGGCCGGGCTCGGGCGGGGCGATCGGCTCCCCGGTGGGCGCCAGGGTCAGGGTCACGGTGTCGGCCAGATCCTGGCGCCGGGACTCGACCTGGTACATCCGCGGGGTCATGGGGCCCGTGGTCACCACGGCGGGCTCGGCCACGACGTCAGGAGGCATTGTTGCCGTAGAGGTCGGCCAGCTGCAGCCGCGTGGCCTGGAGGCGCTCGCGGACCAGCCCCGCGAACCGCTTGTACAGGGCGTAGCCGAGCACCGGGTCGTCGTCGCACTTCCCCCGCAGGCAGGCGGCGTCGATCGACACCGCGTCCAGGGGCTCGATGGCCCGAGCCCCGAACTCCCACCGGTAGGGCGGCAGCAGCCAGGAGACGCCGAGGATGTCCCCGGCGCCGAGGGTGTCGATGATCAGCGGGCCTCGGCGGGGCGTGGGGATCTCGATCGCCACCCGGCCCCGGCGGACCACGTAGAACACGTCGGCTGCGTCACCCTCCTCGATGATGAGGGCGTCGGCGTCGAAGTGCACGTTGTGGCCGCACCCGGCGATGAGCTCGACGGCGTCCCAGGCGAGGCCCTCGAAGAAGGGGTGCTCGTGCAGCAGATCGGCAATGCTCTTCATGATGCGGCCTTTGATGGTGCTCCCGGTGGTGGGTCGGGCGTGGCGGGGCGGGCCAGGGCCGCGATCTCCTCGGTGAGATCGATGCCGACAGGGCACCAGGTGATACAGCGCCCACAGCCCACGCAGCCCGACGTCCCGTATTGGTCGTGCCAGGTCACGAGCTTGTGGAGCAGCCACTGCCGGTAGCGCGAGGCGGTCGTGGTGCGGACCGAACCGCCGTGCATGTGGCTGAAGTCGAGGGTGAAGCACGAGTCCCAGACCCGCCACCGCTCGGTCTCGGTGGCGGTGAGGTCGGTGGTGTCCTCGGTGGTGCTGCAGAAGCACGTGGGGCACACCATGGTGCAGTTCCCGCAGGCCAGGCACCGGCTGGCCACGTCGTCCCAGCGGGGATGCTCGGGCGCCGTTGCCGCTCGGGGCGGATCCGCAGCGTCGAGCCGGCGACCCATCGACGCCACCGCCTGGTCATGGCCGTGCCGAGCCCGCCGATGGTCGGCCTCGGTGGCGGGCCGGGACTCCACCTCGGCCAGCAGCTCGGCGCCCCGCTGGCTGCCTGTGTGCACGAGGAGCTCGTGGGGGCCGTCGCCGTGGAGCTCGTGGACCGCCAGGTCGAAGCCGTCCGTCGGGCTGGGGCCGGTCCCCATGGAGGCGCAGAAGCAGGTCCCGCCAGGAGTGGAACAGGCGGCGGCCACCACGAACACCTGAGCCCGGCGCGCCGCGTAGGTGGGATCGGTGGCCTGGGGATCGAGGAACACCCGGTCCAGGACGTCGAGGGCCGCGAGGTCACAGGAGCGGATCCCGAAGAAGGCCACCGGTGGCGCTTCGGGCGGTGGCTCCTCGACGACGACGGTTCCGTCGCGGCGGCTGGCCCGGATCAGCAGCGTGCGTTCCGGGTACAGGAACTGCTTCCAGGACGTCGACGGGCTCGAGTAAGCGAAGACCTCGTCGGTGCCGGTGGGTGCCAGCCGGTAGCTGCCGCCGTCCTGGTGCTCGGTCCAGCCTCGGGGGAGGTCCTCGCCGCTGTGGATCTCGGCGTGGGTGACCACGCCGCCTCGGACCACGGGCCCGATCACCGTGCGGCCCCGGGCGCGCAGCGTCTGGATCATCTCGTCGAGGCCGCCGAGGGAGACCACCTGGGCCATGGCCCTCCAGCTCAGCCCACCAGCCACAGATGCGCCAGGGACTTAGTGCCCGTGCCCGGTGGGCTCGGCATCGGAGGTGGTGGGGAGGGTGATCTCGGTCAGGTCATCCGCGACCACCACCTCGCCCTCGTAACCGCCGGCCCGGATGTCGTCCTCGAACGCCTTCACCTCCGCCGGGCTGCTGGGCTCCGGTATCAGGTGGGTCAGGACCAGCGTCGGGATCCCGAGGCGGTGCGCCTGCTCGCCGATCAGGCGGGTGTCCGCGTGGTAGTCGAGGATGAACCGGCGGTGGGCGGGCAGCTGCTCGATCTCCTCGAAGCGCATGGCCTCGTACACCAACACGTCGGCGCCGGCAGCCAGAGCCTCGACCTCGTCGCAGACCAGGGTGTCCCCCGTGATGGCCACGATCCCGGCCGGGGTCTCGACCCGGAACCCCACCGCGGGGTGTACCGGCTGGTGCTGGACCGAGCCAGCCAACACCCGCACCCCACGTGCGGACCAGACCTCGGTGGGCGCCGTCGGGAGCTCGAAGGCGACCAGCTCCAGTCGGGGCCGGGTGGGGCGTCCGCTGTGGGCCCGGCGCACGGCCAGGTCGGCCTCCCACGGGTCGAGCATACGTTCGACGAACTCGCTGGACGGGCCTCCCGGCGCCACCACCACCAGGGGCGGGCACCCGTCGGTACGGTCCATGACCCAGCGGGTCAGCACGAGATCCGCCAGCCCGGTGAGGTGGTCGCTGTGGTGGTGGGTCACCAGCACCGCGTCCAGCTCGGTGGGCCACAGCCCCACCTGGGCCAGGCGCTGCACCGTGGACCGGCCAGCATCGACCTGGATCGCCAGGTCGTCGGTCCGCACCAGCACCCCGGGTCCGGCCCGGCTGGCCGAGGGCACCGGGGTCCCGCTACCGGTGATGGTGACCCTGGTCGTCACGTCCGTCCCTGTAGTCGTCGAGCCTCCGCAGCATTGGACCACCGCGTGGCCGGCACCGTCCAGCGACATTTCGGGGCCGGTGTGGTTGATTCGATCCGCTGTCGGTATTGTCCGGCCGTGACCGGGAAACCACAGCTCAGCCAGGTGATGACCGCCGAGGTCGTCACCGTCGATCGGTCCCAGCCCCTGTCGGAGGTGTACGACCTCCTGCGCTCGAGCACGTTCCATCACGTGCCGGTGGTCGAAGGCGATACCCCGGTGGGCATGATCTCGTCGACCGACGTGCTCAAGCTGGTCTACGACGTCGAGGGGGCCGACGACCGAACCCTGCGGACGTTCATGGACCACCAGTTCGTGATCGACGACGCCATGACCACCGACCTCTGCACGGTCGGTCTCTCGGCCAGCGTCCGGGACGTGGCCGATCGTCTCGCCGACGGAACGATCCACTCGGTACTCGTGTTGGCCGACGACGGCACCCTTGCGGGCATCGTCACCACCACCGACCTGGTCCGTCTGCTCCGCAAGCTCCTCTGAGAGACGACCCGCCGGGCCCAGCAGCTCAGAGGGGGAAGCGGCGGCGGATCCAGTCGGCGAGCAGGGGATCCACCAGCTCGAGCCGGCCGTCGCTCCGGAGCAGGAACCCGCTGCCCAGCAGGGACTCGGATGCGGCCCGGGCGGTCCCTGGCGCCAGGTCGAGCACCGACGCTGCGGTGCCGTAGATGCTGCCACCGGTGGCGATCACCCGCAGCGTCTTCTGCTGACCGCTCGGGAGCAACGAGAACATCCGCTCGGTGCCCAGGTCCACGCTGGCCCGGACGTCGTCGAGCGCGGCCTCCCAGGTGGCATCCGATGCTGCCGAACCCACGGGCGTGTGGCGCCAGACCCCGTCGGCCAGCTGCATCGCCCGCTGGGGGTGACCCGACACGAAGGCGGCGATCCGGCCCGGGCAGGCCCCGGCGTCGCGGTCGGTGGCCGCGAACCCGTCGTCGACGATGGCCACGATGGCGTCACCGGCCAGGGGGTCGATCTCGACCAGGTCTGCCTGGGCGAAGAACGGCTGGCTCTGCTCGCTGAAGAGGGTCCGCATGGTGGATGGCTGGGATCCGGCGAAGATGATGCCCAGATCCTGGTAGTGATGCTGGAGCTCGGTCCGCAGCAGGGCCGCGGCCCCGTCGACGTGCTCGATGCCCGAGAACTCGTCGAACACCACGAAGAGGTCCTGGCGCTGGGCGCTCCGCACCAGGACCTGCACCAGGTGGCGGACGGTCAGAACAGGGTCGGGCCGGTTGCGCTTCTCGCGGCTGAGCTCCACCCCGAGGACGCCGAGGCGCAGCGACAGGGCACCGGCCGTGGCGTCGAGGATCCGGCGGAGTGGTCCGGTGACCGCGGCCAGCCCCCGGTCGAGGGCCCCGGCCAGGTCGGCCATCGATCCCAGCTCGTAGAGGTCGACCCACACTGCCTCGGGCCCGACTCCGGCCAGGTCGGCGGCCACCCGCTTGAGCACGCTGGTCTTGCCGTAGCGTCTCGGCCCCAGCAGCGCCGTCAGGCGTCGGTCGGTGATCCGCTGGGCCAGGTCGGCCACGAGCGCCTCGCGACCGTGGACCTGATCGGCCTCGAGCGGACCCTGGTACGGAAACGGACTCCGTTCCATGGAGCATACTATAGTTTGTTCGATGGAGTATCCAGGTGGTGGGCGACCGGCCGATGGAGCGACGTGCGCAGGTGCTGCCTCCTCATCACGGTTGCCCTGCTCGCCGCCTCGTGCGGCGGTGATCAGGCGTCGGTCGTCGCCGGCACCGATCCGGCGGCGACGCCTTCTGCGACGGCCCCGGGACCCGGTGCACCGGCCGGTGCCGACCCCACTGCGACCCCGGTACCCGGTACCCGGCCCGACGATGCGCCCACCCCCGACGACGACCCTGGCGCCGTCGAAGTCCCGAGCGATGATCGAGGCGCGCTGATCCTCGCACCCGAGGACATGGACGGTTGGGTCCACGGCGGCACCGCTTTGACCGGCCCCGGGCACACCAGGTTCTCCACCGATTGCGAGCCCCTCGAGGCGTTCGATGATGCGGTCAGTGGTGAACGACTGCAATCCGGGTACTTCCAGGGCAACCTCGAGGTGCTCAGCTCCGGCTACCGGCTGGCATCACCTGCCGCCGTCTCCGAAGCCATGGATCTGCTCGACACCGTCGCCGATGCCTGCCCGGTCACCATCGCGGCGAGCGGGGCGCAGTCCGAGGTCGCGAGCCTGGAACCCCCGGCTGGCGGCGACCGCGCCACAGGCTTGGCCGTGCGTGGTGAGAGAGACGATCGGCTGCTCGCCGCCTACCAGGTGGGAGCCGGCCTCGCGATTCTCGAGCTGGAGAGCGAGCCGGGGGACGCACGGGCCCAGTCGGTCTTCGAGCAGATCGCAGCGAAGCTGGCGGCCAAGCTGGACGGCGACCCGCCTCCGGACGCCCCCCACGCGAGCGAGACCCCGGGGAACGCCCCGCTCCCCCCACCGTCTCTGCAGGTCGCGGACCACCCCTTGACCCCGGCGCTGATCGAGGAGGAGGACCTGGGCGGGAACTGGGTGTTGATGTTCGCGGACCTCGGCGACCTGTTCGAGGACGAGGAACCAATGAAAGAGTGTCCGCAGTTCGCCGGCTTTCCGGCGCTCGACGGCGTCATCGCCGCCTTCGGCAGACCGGCCGGCAGCAACCTGATAATCGCCAACTTCGTCGGTCGCGGCGCACCGGGCGATGCGGCCGAGCACGTGCACATCTTCGAGCGCGTGGCGTCCGAGTGCCCCCGCTTCGAGGACTCCGGCACCGTCTACACGATCTCGCCGCTGGCCGTACCCACGGTCGACGCCGTCGACGCGCTGATCGGGGTGGCGATCACCGAGGGCCAGACGCGCAGTGAGTACCTCGTGGCCTCGCGGGGCGACGTGGTCCTTGTGGTGGGACAGTTCACCGACGAGCCCGACGACGAGATGTTCGAACCCGCTCGGCTCGCGTCCCTCCTCTCACTGTCAGCTGAGCGCTTGCCCGACTGACCCAGAGCAGCCCTGCGTGGTCGGCGAGCCGTCCGAGTCAGCGACGCCCAACCCTCCAGCAGGGCGCCCACTCGGCCGATGGAGAGCGATGCGTTCGCCCTGCTCCCTCCTACTTGCTGCCGTTCTCCTCGTCTCCGCCTGCAGCGGCGACCCGGTGGCAGTCGTTGCGGGCACCGAGACGGACCCGGGGTCACCGACACCGATCGAGGCGGTCCCGACGGCAGCGCCGAGCTCCAGGCCCGCCGAGGCCGGGCCGACCGCAGCGCCGAGCACCGGGCCCACTGAAGCGGCGCTCCCGCCCGTCACCGGGCCCGAGGGCGACAGTCTGGAGGGGTTGATCCTGGCGGCGCACGAGATGCCCGGATGGATCCACGGTGGCACCGGACTCAACGGCCCGGCGCGTCGCGGGCCGGCGACCGGCTGTGAGCCCCTCGAAGCGTTCGACGACGCTCTCGGCGGAGAGCGGTTGGAGTCGGCATTCTTCCACCGCGAACTGGAGCTGCTCAGCTCCGGATACCGGCTGGCGTCGCCAGCTGCCGTGGCCGACGTCATCACGTCGCTCGACACCGTGAGCAATGCCTGTCCGGTCGTCACTGCGGCGAGCGGCGCCCGGTACGAAGCTACTGGCTTCGAGGTGCCCGCTGGTGGTGATCGCGCTGCCGGGGTCACCCTCGCTGGCGACGACCGTGCCGTGCTGCTCGTGGCCTATCAGGTGGGGACGGGCGTGGCGGTGCTGGAGCTGGAGAGTGACGAGGCCGGCGGGCGGGCCCAGCTGATCATCGAGGCCGTCGCCGAGATTCTGGCGGCCAAGCTCGACGGTCGCCCGCTACCGGACCCCCGCAGGCCCACCGCGGGCCCGACAGCCACTCCGTTGCCGGCGCTTCCCGAGAGCGAGTGGCCCGATCATCCCCTCGTCGACGTGCTGATCCGGGCGGAGGACCTGGGCGGGAACTGGCAGCTGATGTTCGCCGACGTCGGAGACCCCTTCGACGACTCGGACACCCCTGAGGAGTGCCCCGCGTTCGCCGGCTTCCCGCCGCTCGACGGGGTCATGGGCGCCTACGGCGAGTCGATCGGCGCCGACGCGATCTTCTTCCACTTCGTCGGCCGGGGGGCGCCGGGTGAAGCTTCGGAGTACGTGGCGATCTTCGAGCGGCTGGTGGACGAGTGCCCGCGGTTCACCGACGCCGACCTCGAGTACGGGACGGCGCCGCTGCCCGTGCCGCCGGTGAAAAACGTCGACGCCTACGTCGGGGTGCGCATGGATGAGGGCCCCACGAGGATCGAGTACCTCATCGCGGCCCAGGACGACGTGGTGATCATGGTCGGGCAGTTCGCCGGGGATCCCGACGCCGACCTGTTCGACGCCGACGTGCTGTCGTCGCTCGTCGCGCTGACCGCTGACCGCCTGGTGAGCTGACCGCCACCGGTCCCGGCCGACCGGCGTCAGCCGGCGACCTCGCCACCCGTGAGCTGGGCGAGCCACCGCACGGCCTGGTCGAGGTGGTCGTCCATGTGGGCCCGGGCGGCCAGAGCCAACAGCGCCCTCACGCCGGCCTCGGCCTGCTCGAGATCCTCGGCAGCCAGCGCGATCCCGATCTCGGTCTCCTGGATCGCCGCCTGCATCGCGACGTACACGTCCGTCTCCCGCATGCAGCGGGCCCGGGCATCGGTGATCCACCGGCGAGCCGTCCCCAGATCACCCGCCTGTTGGAACACCAGGGCCGTGACGCGCGCCGAGGCGCCCTCCCAGCAGGGATCCGCGAGCTGGCAGCTGAGGGCGAACGTCTCTTCGAGCTCTGGCTGGAGGCCATCGAGGCTGCCTTGTACCAGGGCCACCTCGGCCAGCACCGCCCGGGGCCAGGGCCCGAAGGCAACCCAGCGCAACGCGTCGACCAGGCTCATGCACTCGATCAGCCAGCGCTGCGCGGTGGTCGGATCGCCGGCTCGGAGGTGGGCCCAGCCGCCCAGCCCGAGCGTCCACGCCTCCCGGCGTCGGTTCTCGGCCTCGCGGGCCAGGGCGAGGGCTTCTTCGTACGCGCTCAGCCCGTCGGCAGCTCGACCCCAGTCGGCCAGGTTGAATGCTGCGACCGATCGGATGCCGGCCAGCAGATCCGGGTCACCATCGGCGAGAGCCTCGGCCCGCTGCAGGTTCGATGCCGCCGCCGGGCGGCGCCCAGCGAGAGCGTCGACGTAACCCAGCTCCCGCCACGCCCCCGCAGCCCCGCGCCGGTGGTCGACCTGCTGGGCGAGGTCGGCAGCCGAGCGGAGCAGCAGGGCGCCCTCGTCGTCGTGGCTGCGGACCGAGTGGACCAGGCTGCTCCCCAGCTCGAAGTGGCACTCGGCGAGGAGCTGCCGGTCATCGGCCAGCTCTGCCTCCCTGCTGGCTCGCCGCAGGCAGTCGAGACCGGCGTCGACCGCGCCCGAGGAGATCGCTGCCAGCCCCGACTGCAGCAGCGACGCCGCGACGGCCCGGGTCGAGACCCCTTCGGGCGGATCGGCCACGTGACGGCGGGCGGCGCTCCGCAGGGCTGGCGACGGCTCGAAGCCCAGCTCGGATCGGAGCAGCTGCTCGGCCTCCTCCACGTGGGCGGCAGCCGCCTCGTGGCGACCAGCAGCCATCAGCGCCCTGATCAGCATGACGTGCGTGCGCTCGTCGAGCACGGACCGTGACACCCCCTGCTCGGCCAGGCGGAGCGCTCGATCGTGGTCGCCAGCGCAGAGCGCGCCCATCACCTCGTTGCGGATCCCGGCGTCGATCAGCCCGGCGGTGCGCTGGCGCTGGACCAGGAGCCAGGTGTCGAGCTCGGGGCCCGAGCGCGGATGGACCCCTTCGAGGAGCTCACCCGCGCCGTCCACGTCGTGAGTCCCGTTCTGGAGCTCCAGCACGTCGACCCGGGTGCCGTCCGGAAGCCCGGTGCAAACCGGATCGCCCGTGAAGACATCAGCCGAGCCGACGGCTCGGCGCAACTCGGCCAAGCTCCAGCGGACGGATCCGAGCGGATCGGCGGTGTCCGGGAACAGCAGGGTCGCCAGCTCCTGCCTGGTCGGCTCCCGCTCGCCGAGGAGGAGCCGGGCCAGCAACGCCCAGCACTGGAACCCGCGAACGGTGCGGCGCTCTCCGGACTCGCCGATGATCGCCGGTTGACCGATCAGCTGGATCCGTGTGCCCACGCGCATCCTCCTGCCGCATCCAACTTAGAGGGCGATCAGTAGCAGCGTTCCCCGACGCCGTGGGACGGGCCGTGTGAGCCCCCCAGCCACGCTGTGGCTGGCGGCCCACGGGCGGTCGCTCGCGCCGGTGACACGGTGGCAGCACAGCAATCGAAACCACAGGACCAGGAGGCAGACGATGACTCAGTTCATGATCGAGCGCACGATTCCGGGTGCCGAGACGCTCACCAGCACCGAGCTGGCGGAGATCGCGGTGAAGTCCAACGAGGTGGTGGCGGGGCTCGATGTGCCCTACCGGTGGATCACCAGCTACGTGGCGGGCGACAAGGTCTACTGCGTCCACGAGACCGACCAGGCGACGACCGTCCACGAGCACGCCCGCCGGGGCGGGTTCCCGGTGGATCGGGTCACCGAGATCGCTGCGCAGTTCGGCCCCGACACCGCCTGAGGGGGCGGCCTCCCCCGGCCCGCAGTAGTTTGCGGGCCGGGGTGATGGACGTTGGCCGTCGACGACATCGAGCGCTTCCGCGATCGCTACAGCACCTCCGGCGACGCTGCGGTGTTGGCCGCCGAGGCCGACACCCTCGGCACCGACTACCGCGCCAACGGCTACACCACCAGGGCCCAGGCCGACGAGATCGCCGAGATGTTGGCCCTGGGCCCCGGCGATCTGCTCCTCGACGTCGGCGCCGGGTGCGGCTGGCCGGGGCTCTACTTCGCGACCGGCTCGGGGTGCGGCGTCATCAGCCTGGACCCGGTGATCGAAGGGATCCGGGTTGCGAAGGAGCGGGGGGAGATCGACGGCCTCGCCGGGCGGAGCTGGACCATGATCGCCAGCGCCGACGCCATCCCACTGCGACCGCGAACAGTCGACGCCGTGGTCCAGACCGATGTCTTGTGTTGAGTGCGCCGCAAGCTCTCCGTGCTGAGAGCGTGCCGACGGGTCCTCCGGCCAGGCGGACGCCTCGTCTTCCAGACGATCCAGCCCACCCCGGGCCTGCCCCCACGGCTGCGCCGCAAGGCCAACCGGGTGGGACCCCCGGCCGCTGCGGTACCCACCAGCTACCAGAGCCTGCTGCGGACCGCCGGCTTCCGCGACGTCGAGGCCCTCGACCAGACCCAGGAGTACGGGGCCACCCAACGCCGCTGGATCGACGCCACCATCCGCTACGAGCATGGGCTCCGAGCTGCCCTCGGTGACGAGGCCTACGAGGAGCGCTCCGAGACCCGTCGGGTCACCCTGGAGGCGATCGACGCCGGCATCCTGGCCCGCTTCCGGTACGTCGCCCGACGCTGACCTCGGGGTCTCGGGGCCGGGCGCGGTTCGATCCGGATCCGGCCACAATGAGCCAACAGATCCCGAGGAGGCACCATGGTCGAGGCGGCCGGCGACTACCAGCTCAGCGACCGGTATCACCGTGAGGAGGGGCAGGTCCTGCTCACGGGGATCCAGGCCCTGGCCCGGATCCCCATCGAGCAGCTGCGCCGCGACCGCGCCGCCGGGCTGAACACCGCGGCCTTCCTCTCCGGCTACCCGGGCTCGCCCCTCGGCGGCCTCGACCAGGAGATCGCCCGGGCGGCGGCGACGGTCCCGGACCTGCCCATCGTGCACCAGCCGGCGGTCAACGAGGAGCTGGGGGCCACCTCGGTGATGGGCTCCCAGCTGGTCGCTGGGCGACCCGACGCCACCTGCGAGGGGGTGGTGGGTTTCTGGTACGGCAAGGCACCCGGCCTCGACCGGGCCGGCGACGCCCTGCGTCACGGGGTCTTCTGTGGGTCGAGCGCCAAGGGGGGCGCAGTCGTGCTGGTGGGCGACGACCCGGCCTGCAAGTCCTCCACCATGCCCTCGTCGTCGGACGCCACCCTGGTCGACCTGCACATGCCGATCCTGTATCCGGGGACCATCGCCGAATGCCTCGAGCTCGGCCTGCATGCAGTGGCGATGTCCCGGGCCACCGGGCTGTGGTCGGCCATGAAGATCGTCACCCCCATCGCCGACGGGTCGGGCACAGTGCGGCTGCCGCCGCTGGCGCACGACCCGGTCATGCCGACGATGGAGGTCGACGGCAAGCCCTGGGTGAGCCACCCGACCGCCAAGTTCCTCGGCCGGAGGATGCTCGACGTCGAGCGCGAGTTCCGGGAGGTCCGCCTCCCGCTGGCCCACGACTACGGAGTCGCCAACGGTCTCAACATGGTCACCGCGAACCCCAGCGACGCCTGGATCGGCCTGGTGGCAACCGGGTTCACGTACTACGAGCTGCTCGACGCCCTGCGGCGGCTGGGCCTGGCCGACCGGCAGGCCATCGAGGACGCCGGCATCCGTCTGCTCCACCTGCGCATGCCCGTCCCGTTCGACGCCGGCCTGGTGCGCCAGTTCGCCGCGGGGGTGACCGAGGTGGTGGTGGTCGAGGAGAAGAACCCCACCCTGGAGTGGCTCATCAAGGACGCCCTCTACGGCGCCGGCCACCACCCCACGGTCCTCGGCAAGACCCACGAGGACGGGCGGGTCCTCATGCGCTCGTGGGGCCGGCTCGATGCCGACGCCATCCTGCCGGGGCTGCGGGAGCGGCTCGCAGTGCGCCTGGGCGACCGACTGGCCCCCCTGCCAGAGGAGCCTCAGCGGCGGCTCATCCCCCTGTCCGTGGCCCGCACGCCGTTCTTCTGCTCTGGTTGCCCCCACAACTGGGGCGTGAAGGTGCCCGAGGGGGCGGTCGTCGGCGCCGGGACCGGTTGCCACGGCATGACCCTGCTCATGGACGAGGAGCGGGTGGGCGAGACCATCGGCATCACCGCCATGGGAAACGAGGGCGCGCAATGGGTGGGGATGGAGCCCTTCGTGGAGGGCACCCACCTGTTCCAGAACTTCGGCGACGGCACCTTCTTCCACTCGGGTCAGCTCGCCATCCAGCACTGCATCGCGGCAGGCAAGCACATGACGTTCAAGATCCTCTACAACGGCACCGTGGCCATGACCGGCGGCCAGGACGCACCTGGCAGCATCGGCGTCGCCGAGCTGGCCACCGTCCTGCTGGCCTACGGGGCCGCGAAGGTCACGATCACCACCGACGATCCCCGCAACTACCGCCGGATCGACCTGCCCGAGGGCGTTGCCGTCCACGACCGCAGCGAGATCGTGGCTGTCCAGGAGGATCTGCGGGACACCCCCGGGGTGACCATCTTGATCCACGACCAGGATTGCGCCGCCGAGCTGCGCCGGGCCCGGCGGCGGGGCCGGCTGCAGATGCCCGGCCGGCGGGTGGTCATCAACCACCGGATCTGCGAGGGCTGCGGGGACTGTGGCGACGTCAGCAACTGCCTGTCGGTCCGCCCTCTCGACACCCCGCTGGGGCGCAAGACCACCATCGACCAGGCGTCGTGCAACTTCGACTACTCGTGCCTGCGGGGGGACTGCCCGGCGTTCATGACCGTCGCCGCGGCGCCGGCCAGCGGCGAGGGAGCCCTCGAGGGGCAGGGCGAGGTACCGGACCCGCCCCCGCCCGCCCACGCCGACATCACCCGGATCCGCATGGCTGGGATCGGTGGCACCGGGGTGGTGACCGCGGCCCAGGTGCTCGCCACCGCAGCGATGCTCGACGGTTGGGAGGTGCGCGGGCTGGACCAGACGGGCCTGAGCCAGAAGGCCGGGCCGGTGGTGAGCGACGTGATCGTGGCCCAGCCCGGCCAGGGGGCTTCCAACCTGGTGGGGGACGGCGACGCTGACCTCATCCTCGGCTTCGACGCCCTGGTGGCTGCCAGCGATCAGTGCATCCGAGCTGCGAGCGAGGGCCGCACCACGGTGGTGGCGTCGACATCGGAGACCCCCACCGGGACCATGATCGCCCACCCCGAGATCGACTATCCCACCAGCGAGGCCGTCGAGCGGCTGGCGACGCGCAGTCGCGCCGATGCCCGCCACTTGACGGACGCGGCCGGGCTCACAACCTCGCTGATCGGCAGCGCCGAGCCCGCCAACGTCTTCCTGCTCGGCGTGGCCGTCCAGACGGGCGAGCTCCCGGTCTCGGTCGGGTCCCTGGAGCGGGCCATCGACCTGAACGGGGTGGCCGTCGACGCCAACCTGGCCGCCCTCGACTGGGGCCGGCGCTGGGCGCACGATCCTGCCGCCGTCGAGCAGATAGCTGCGGCTCGGGGCCTGACCCCGGTCCCCGAGGTGACCGTTCCGGACCTACCGGCCGATCTGGCGGGGGAAGTGCGCGACATCGCCGCGTCCGGGGAGCTGGCCGCCGTGGTGCGCATGCTGGCGGCGGACCTGGTCGGCTACCAGGACCTCGACTACGCCCGTCGATTCGTAGCGGCCGTTCGCGAGGCGGCTGGGGCCGAGCGGGCCGTCGACCCCGACTCGACCGCGCTGACCGAAGCGGTGGCTCGCAACCTGCACAAGCTCATGGCCTACAAGGACGAGTACGAGGTGGCCCGCCTCATGCTGCTGCCCGAGGCCGAGGCCGCAGCCGCTTCGGTCGGTGGCCCCGACGCCGACGTCGCCTGGCACCTGCACCCACCGATGCTGAAGGCGCTGGGGCTGAAGGAGAAGATCGAGCTGGGCGCCTGGGCCACCCCGGCCATCAAGGCCTTGCGGGCAGGCAAGCGCCTGCGCGGCAGCCGCTTCGACCCGTTCGGACGCACCGAGATGCGTCGGCTCGAGCGGGAGCTGCCCGGCGAGTACCTCGAAGCGCTCGCCCACGTCTACCCGCAACTGCACGAGGGCAACCTGGCCGACGCGGCGGCGCTGGCCTGGCTACCGGACCAGGTGCGGGGCTACGAGGAGCTCAAGCTTCGCCGGATCGGCGAGTACCGGGACCGCCTCGGCGAAGCCTTGGCCCGATTCGACGTGACCCGCTGAGCGCCCGTGGCGGCGCCCACGTCGGCGCAGCCGCTGTTAGCGTGCCACCGCGACGCCGGCAACGTTGAACGAGGATGCGGTCATGCCCACCTTCATCATGCTCACCAAGCTGACCGCCGACGGCGGCCGGACCCTGGCCGCGAACCCCGAACGGGTCGATCAGGTCAACGCCGAGATCGGCGAGTACGGCTGCTCGGTCGTGGCTCAGTACGCCACCCTGGGCCCGTATGACTTCGTGACCATCCTGGAGGCCCCCGACGCGGGCACGGTGGCCCGGCTGTCGGTCAACCTGGCCTCAAGAGGCACGGTCGACATCGCCACCATGCCCGCCATTCCCCGCGCGGAGTTCATCGAGTCCCTGCTGAGCGAGCGCGAAGCAGTGAACTAGCCGGCGCTGCCGGCGGGCCCGGGGCTCAGGGCTGGCGGCCGGTGTAGGCGATGAGGCGGTTCGCGACGGGCGCGTCGTCGGCGATCGGCACCGCGTCGGCGAACCCGGGACCGGTCCGGCCCTCGGCGGGCACCACCATCTTCCAGGTCTGCAGGGCCCATTCTGCGAGCTCGTCGGGGATCTCGATCGACTGGCCCGTTGCGGTGGCCACGTCCCAAGCGTGCACCAGGTGATCGGCTGCGATGACCGACAGGGCGGCTTCGCCCGGGACCTCGCCGAAGGGCATCTGGTGGGTGGCGCCCAGGATCTCGGGAGTGGCCACGGCCTGGAGGGTGGCGTAGGTGTCGGCCCAACCGACCGCGGGTCCCTCCGCCAGGTAGTCCGGGGCCTCCGCCGGGGGCGCCTGACCCCGGAGCCCGCCGGCGATGTGATGGCCGCCCTGGCACACGTGCTCGAGCACCTCGTGGACCGTCCATTCCTTGCACGGCGTGGACTGCTCCCGATGCTCGGGGCGGAGCCCGGCGATGACGCCGTTCATGATGTCGTTCGTCTGCCCGAGGGCGGTGGTGGCATCCATGGCTCTCCTTCTGCGTCGTCTCCGGTAGGACGACGAACCGGACCCTACCGAATCGACCGGGGCTCAGACCCCGACCCGCGAGGGGTCAGATCCCTTCGACTGGGTTCGGGGTCGAGCCTTCCGCCACCTCTCGTGGGATATCTCCGTCGTCCACCCACCGAGGGCATTCGGGCTCAGACCCCGACCCGCGAGGGGTCAGACCCCTTCGAGTTCGGGTCGAGACTTCCCGCGGCCTGGACTCAGCGGCGGGTCAGGGCGTCGACGATCAGGCGCGCGTTGGTCCGCAGGTAGCCGAGGTAGGTGTCGGCGCCGCCGCCGGGCTCGCCGAGGGTTCCGGTCAGGAGGGTGACCACATCCACGTCGCCCACCCGAGCGGCCAGAGCCTCGGCCACGTCGGCGTCCTGCTGGCTCTCTGCGAACACGGCGCGCACCCCCCGCAGCTCCATGATCTGGGCCAGCTCCTCGAGCCGGGCCGGGCTGGGCTGCGCCAGGGTCGACGACGACGGAATCACTGCGCCCAGGATCTCGAACCCGTACCTGTCGGCAAAGTGCCCCAGGACGTCGTGGCTGGTCACCAGGGCCCGGTCCGCTGGCGGGACCCCGCCCACCAGCTCGGCGACGTCTCTGTCTAGCGTCGCCAGCTCGGTCTGGTAGCGGTCGACACACCGCCTGACGGCTTCGGGGTCGAGCCCCGCGTCGTCCACCAACCTCTCGGCCAGGACCTCTAGCGACGACTGGACCAGCTGCGGGTCGAACCAGATGTGAGGGTCCTCGCCCCCGCCCCCGATCTCGTCGGCCAAGCGGACGACCGGCACGCCCTCGGCCTCCACAGCCTCGAGCGTGTCCTCGAGGACTTCCTCGAACGCGGCCCCGTTCGCGACCACCAACACTGCGTCGTCCAACACCCGGCGATCGGCCAGCGACGGCTCGAAAGCGTGGGGGTCGGCACCCGAGGGCACGAGCGACTGAACCTGTACGTCTCCGACATCTGCGCAAGCAGCATTGCTCACGACATCTGCCCAGATGTCGGTGGTGACGACGATCGTCGGACTGCTACCGACGTCGCCCGGCTGGGCTCCACCGCAGGCACCAACCAGGAGGGTCGTCGCTGTCACGAGGGACAGCGTGCCGGCTCGCCGTCCTCGCAGCCCTGACACGGCGAGGATCATACCGAGGGTCCGAATCGCCCCACGCGCCGCGCCGGTCGTTGGGTCGGCCGGGCGCGTTAGGCGAGGGGGTCGACGACCCGCATGGCCGTCTCCTCGGGCGCCGCGTCGGCCACCTCGATGGCGGCATCGGCGATCGCGGCGGCCTCCTCGTCGTGCTCGACGGTGTTGCCATCGCTCGGGAGGAGCCTGGTGCCGCGGTCTGTCCCATCGTCGCCCCCGGCGTGGCGCCAGTCCCGGGTGACGAGGTCATCCTCGGTTCCGGACCCTCCCTGGAGGATCGAGGGGTCTTCCACCCCGCGAGGGCGCTCGGGCGGGAAGTTGGCAACCCCGATCCCGGGGTCGTCGACGACGTCCTGGCCCAGGACCTCCTCGTCGAGCTGCTCGGCCTGTCGTTGTTCGTCGGTCATGGGCCCGAGCTACCCAGCGACCCGAGCCGGGAAACGACCCGAACGCGCCACCCGCCAGCACCCCCCGGCAACGTTGCCGGTGAGTGCTGGCGGGGGTGCTTTGGGGGGACTTGTCGGGATCAGGCGGGGTAAGCGACGCCGTAGTAGTCGTAGACGTTGCGGCCCCAGTCACCGCCGAGGTCGGTC
>JBFINV010000016.1:0-16629 GCA_041611015.1 Acidimicrobiales bacterium
CCGGCTGCGCTGGCCCGCACCGGCACCGCGCTGGGAAAGCCGTTCACGGTGCAGGGTCTGCTCCGCCTGGCCCTGCACGAGGCCCTGCACCACCTGGAGGACGCCCGCACGGTGGTGCCGGCGCCGTCGGCCTGAGGTGATCCCGGGAGCTGCGCTCAGGCGCGCAGCGTGGCGATCTGGGAGCGCACGGCCTCGAGGTCGTCGGGGTTGGTGAGCCCGGTCCAGGTCTCGGGGCTGAACACCAGCTCCACCTCGTAGCCGCCGGCCATCAGGGCGCTGATCTCGGTGGGCAGCAGGCACTCGGCCTTGGGGTCGCCGGCGTGGTGCTCGTAGAACTCCTCCCAGCGCTGCTGCAGCGCCTTGGTGATCGACGGGTCGAACGCCCACAGGTTCATCGACACCGGGGTCCGGGGGTCGATCTCCCGATCGCCGGCGGCGACCGCGCCGTGGTCGGTGAAGTGCACGCCGTCGGTCTCGTCGATGCGGACCAGCAGGCCGTCTCGGACGTCACAGACCCCGCGGGTGACGGTGCCGCTGGCGGGAAGGGTCTTGCCCACCTCGAACGCCACCAGCAGCCCCCGGGTGGGGCTGAGCGCCCCCAGCCGGTCGTAGGCGAGCTCGAACGAGCGGGGGCCGTAGTAGTCGTCGGCGTTGGCGAGGATGAACGGCGCATGGACCACCTCGGCGGCCGAGAGGACCGCGTGCACGGTGCCCCACGGTTTCTCCCGTGGCGGCCCCAGCTCGTCCTGGCACACCAGGGTGAGGGGCAGGTCGTCGCCGTGGATCTCACGGACGTGGGCCTCGGTGTCGTCGCGTATGTCGGTGCGGACGATCAGCACCACGTCGTCGACGCCGGCCGCGACCGCGTCCCTGATCGTGTAGTCGAGGATCACCTCGCCCTCGGGCCCGACCGCCGCCAGCTGCTTCACGCCACCGAACCGGCTGCCGATCCCGGCCGCCATCACCACCAGGGATGCAGAACTCATCCCACAACTCCTATCGGCGTGACGGGGGCTTTCCACGCTCCGACCCCGGCGCGACCGCATCGGGCCTGCGGGCACCTACCCTGCGTACCGCCCTGGCCGCGCTCACGGATGCTCATCGTGCTGACCTCTCGAGCTGTTCTTTCCCGACTGATCGCAGTGCTGCTCACCGCCGCACTGGTCGCTGCGGCCTGCGGCGACGACGACGATGCGGCGACACCGCCCGACCCCACACCCGCCACAGCCGACGACGGCGCTGACGCGGACGACGAGACCGCGGACGACGACGGGGCCGCCGAGGATGGTGCCGACCCCACACCCGACCCGACGGCAGCACCCAGCCCCACGCCGGCTCCGGAGGTGGACAACACCGACCTGACCGTGAAGCCGGTCGTCCAGGTGTCGGGTGAGGCGCCGCCCGACGAGTTGGTCGTCGAGGACATCGTGGAGGGATCGGGCCCCGCCGCCGAGGCGGGCGACGTCGCCATCATGCAGTACGTCGGGGTCCTCCACGACACCGGCGAGCAGTTCGACGCCTCCTGGGACCGGGGAGCGCCCTTCACGTTCACGCTCGGCCAGGGTGACGTGATCGCCGGTTGGGACCAGGGCATCGAGGGCATGGCCACGGGTGGCCGGCGCGAGCTGGTGATCCCGCCCGAGCTGGCGTACGGCGAGACGGGCTCTGGATCGGGATCCATCGGTCCCGACGAGACCCTGGTGTTCGTCGTCGACCTCGTCGGCCTGATACCCGCCGATCTGACCAAGCCCGACGTGACCGTCCCCGACGAGGGAGCCACCGAGCTGCAGGTCACCGATGTGGTGGAGGGCACCGGCGCCGAGGCCACGGCGGGCACTGCGCTGCTGCTGCACTACGTGGGGAAGCTGCAGTCCACCGGCGAGCAGTTCGACGCCACCTGGGACCGGGGGGCGGAGACCGCGGTCCCGGTCGCCCTCGGCATCGGTCAGCTGATCGAGGGCCTCGAGCAGGGCCTCGAGGGCATGAAGGTCGGAGGCCGCCGCGAGATCGTCATCCCTCCGGATCTGGCCTTCGGCGAGGCCGGGGCCGGCGACGGCCGGATCCCGCCTGACGAGACCCTGGTGTTCGTGGTCGACCTGATCGCGGTCAACGGCTGACGCCGAAGCGCTCGAGCGCGGCCTTGGTGCGGTCGAGCAGGAGCTGGGGGACCACGACGCCGTTGACGGTGGCTCCCTCGCCGCCGGCCCCGGCTTCGGCGCCGGCGGCCTGGTCGGTCTCGGCGCCGCCGTCGCCGTTCTCGGCTGCCTGGGCGGCCCGTTCGGCGGCCAGAGCCCGATCCTTCAGGTACTGCTCCCACTCGTCGGCCCGAACCAGCTTGTCGCGCGAGATCGAGCCCATCGCCACCCCGTTGTCGAACTCGACCCAGTACCGGACCCAGTCGAGGCCGTTGGCCAGGATGACTCGGCCCTCGGTGCCCTCGGGCACACCGCGCAGCTCCGTGGCCGCCTTGACCCGCTCCTTGCGGCGCAGGGTCTCGGGTCTGGTCTTGGCCATCGGCGGGCTCCTGGCGTTCCCTGCGCTGCGGGCGGCGCTGCGGGGACGGTGGATCGGATCGGTCTCCGATGAAGGTACACGGTCTGCATCGTCGGCCGTCACATCGATGGCCGACGCCCCGTCGGCTCGCGCGACCATGGAGTGGTGAGCTCGCCGGGCTCGAGGCATCTGGTCGTCTACGGGCGGAAGCCCGTGCTCGAGGCCCTGCGCGACGGCCTGCCGGTGGCCCTGGTGCACCTGGCCGATTCGGCCCGGGGGGACACGGTCGCCGAGATCGTCCAGGCGGCCCGCGATCGTGGGGTCCGGCTCGAACGGGTGCCGGAGCGGCGGGTCCACGCCATCTCGGGGAACGGTCGCCAGGACCAGGGAGTGGCGGCCGACGTGACCGCGCCCCGGCTGCAGCCGTTGGTGTCGTTCCTGGAGCAGCGCACCGGTCGGAGCCATGCCACCGCGGTGCTCGTACTCGACGGCATCACCACGCCTGCGAACGTGGGGATGATCCTGCGCACCGCCACCGCTGCTGGCTTGGACGGCATCGTGGTCCCCGACCTCGGCACTGCCGAGATCGGGCCCCTGGTGGTCAAGGCCTCGGCGGGTGTGGCGTTCCGGGCCCCGATCCTGCGAGTCGACCGCGCCGAGCACGCTGCGGCCCTGCTCGCCGAGGCCCGCTTCGAGGTGGTGGCTCTGGCCGCCGGGGGAGAGGATCTGTTCGACGCCGAGCTGTCGGACCGGGTGGCGCTGGTCCTCGGCAGCGAGACCAGCGGTATCAGCGACGCGGTGCGAACCCACTGCTCCCTGTCGGTGTCGCTGCCGCTGGCAGGCGACGTCGAGTCGCTGAACGTCGCGGCCGCCGCCGCCGTCGCGTGCTACGAGCTGGTCCGCCGCAGGCGCCCGGCGTGACGCGCTAGGCCCGGCGCCACACGGGGCCGGCTGGGGTGTCCTCGACCTCAACCCCCATGGCCTGGAGCTGGTCGCGGAGTGCGTCCGCCGTGGCGAAGTCCCGTTCGGCCCGAGCCTGCTCGCGTCGGTCGACGAGCTCCTGGATCTGGGCGTCTGCCTCCCCACTTGCGGCCTCGGGCGAGATGCCGACCACGCCGAAGAGCTCGACCGCGGTTGCCACCAGGCTCCCAGCAGCGGCGTCGCCTCGATCCAGGGCCTGGTTGGCCTGGCCGATCAGGCTGAACGCCGCGGCGATGGCCTTCGGCGCGCCCAGGTCATCGTCCATGGCCTCGACGAAGGCGTCCACCGTGGCCCGGTCCCGCTCGGGGGTGTCGAGGTCGACGCCGGCTGCGCCCGCACGCCGGACGAGAGCATCGAGGCGGTCGAGGCCGGCCTCGGCCTGGGCCATGGCCTCGGGCCCCACCTCCATGGTCTTGCGGTAGTGGGTCTGCAACACGAGCAGCCGCAGGGCTCGACCGTCGTGACGCTCGAGGAGGTCTGCGACCGTCGTGAAGTTGCCGAGTGACTTCGACATCTTCTCGCCGCTGACGTTGAGCATGGCGTGGTGCATCCAGTGCCGGGCGAATTGGTGTCCGGCAGCGACGGCTTCGGCCCGCTCGTTCTCGTGGTGGGGGACGGCCAGATCGTCACCGCCGCCGTGCAGGTCGAAGCCGGGGCCGAGCAGCTGGAGCGACATGGCGACGCACTCGATGTGCCAGCCGGGCCGGCCCTCGCCCCACGGCGACGGCCACGTGGGCTCCCCGGGCTTGGCGCGCTTCCACAGCGCGAAGTCGAGCGGGTCCGCCTTGGCCTCGTCGACCTCCACCCGGGCCCCGGCGGACTCCCGCAGCTCCTCGGGGTCACGGTGCACCAGGGCGCCGTAGTCGGGCACGGCGGAGACGGACAGGTAGACGCCGGTCTCGGTGGGGTAGGCCGCGCCTGCATCGACCAGCTCGCCGATGAGCTCGACCATGCGCTCCACGTAGCCGGTGGCGTGGGGGGTCTCGTGGGGCTCGAGGACGTTCAGAGCGCGCATCGAGTCGCGGTAGGCGGCCTCCCAGGTGGCGGCCACCTCGGGCTCGGTGATGCCCTCCCGGCTTGCTCGTTCGATGATCTTGTCGTCGATGTCGGTGACGTTGGCCACGTATCGCACCTCGAAGCCCCGCCACTCCAGGTAGCGGCGGAGGACGTCGAAGGTGATCGCGCTGCGCGCATGGCCCAGGTGGGGTGCGTCGTAGACCGTGGGCCCGCAGACGTACATCGACACCCGGCCCGGCTCGCGCAGCTCGAGCTCCCGCTTGGTGTTGGACAAGGTGTCGAACAGCAGCACCCGGCCAGCATGGCCGAAATTTGTGGCGGATCGGGCAGTTTTCTGCGCTTTCAGCCACAGATTTGGGGTTGGGGGGAAGTGAGGGCGGGACCGAGTGCGTCGGAGCGCCTCCGGTAGCCTCCTGTGGAGCCCTCGTAGCTCAGTTGGATAGAGCAACCGCCTCCTAAGCGGTAGGTCACAGGTTCGATTCCTGTCGAGGGCGCGGCGCGACCCCGCCGATGGCGCGGTGGCGTTCTGCCGCGGTCCTACACTCGCCGGGATGGGTGTGGCCACCCCCTGGCGCGCACGCGTGGTCGCCGCCATTGCAGCTGTCGTCCTGATCCCGACCGGCTGCGTGGCGTCGTCGGACATCGAGGTCCGCCCGGTCGATCCCGCGCCCGCAGCCACGCCGACGGCACAGCCCACGGCCACGCCCCGGCCCACTCCCACGCCGACCCCGACGCCGACCCTGACGCCGACCTCGACGCCGACCGCCGCGCCGCTCATCCCCACCGACCTGCTGCGGGACTCCATCGAGCAGAACTTCGCCTACCTCGACGAACAAGGCTTGCAGTACTCCTACGCGGTGCACGTCGTCGGGCTGGGCTACATCGACGAGCGCAACCCCGACACCGAGCTGCTGCCGGCTTCCAACCAGAAGCTGGTCACCGCGGTCGGGGCCCTGGAGCTGCTGCCGGCGGACTTCCGCTTCCGCACCGAGATGCGCCTCGACCAGGCGGGGAACCTCTACGTCGTCGGCGGCGGTGATCCCACGTTCAAGCGCAGCCACGTCCGCGCCATGGCCACCCAGCTGGAGCAGAACCTGGCGGTGGAGGTCTCCGACGGCGAGGAAGCCACGATCGCCGACGTGGTGGTGGACCCGTCCTACTTCCCGCCCACCAGGGCCGGCCCGGGCTGGCCCGACCGGTACATTCCGGTCGACGTGGGTCCCATGTCCGGGTTCATGATCGACGACAACCAGCACCGAGGCGACGGCGCGTACCTGGTCGACCCCGACCTCGGCAATGCCGAGCTGGTGGTCCGGTTGCTCGGCGAGGCCGGCATCACCGTCACCGGCCGGCCCCGGGTGGGTGCGGTCGAGCCAGGCGCGGCGCTGGTGGCCGAGCGCACCTCGCCGTCGCTCATCTCGCTCGTCGACACCATCCTCGGTCGCAGCGACAACCAGATCGCGGAGGCCCTGGTCCGCCAGATCGGTCTGGAGCACGCGGGGGAGGGCGAGATCCCCGCAGGACAAGCCGTGATCTACGAGCGCATCGCCGAGCTGGGTGTGGACCTGGGCGCGCCCGTCGGCGACGGCTCGGGTTTGTCGCGCGACAACCGGCTGTCCGCCGGAGAGCTGGTGGAGCTGCTGCTGATGGCCGAGGAGCGACCGTGGTGGGCGACGATGTTCAACGGGCTCGCCGATGCCGGCGACGGTGGCACCCTCGCCGAACGCCTGGACACCGACACCACGGTCGGCAACGTCAGGGCCAAGACCGGCACCCTCGCCGATGCGGCCGCCCTCACGGGGATCCTCACCACCGTCGACGACGCCGAGGTGCTGTTCAGCTTCATCGTCAACGGCATCCTCGACGACCCCGGGACCGAGCTCACGGACCCCATCGACAACGTCGTGGTGGCCCTCGCCAGCGCCACCGTCGATCAGCTGACCGGCTGACCGCGCGGCTCAGACCGACCGGGCGCTGTCGATCCCGATCGCCACCGCGAGCACGATCGTGAGCGCGCCCAGCAGGCGGGCCGCCCACAGGGCGACCGGGTCCGGGAGCCGTTGGACGACCAGCGCGGCGGCCACCGTCGCCATGGCGGCGATCACCGACACCACTCCCGCGAGCCAGCCGGCGTCGCCGTTGGCGGCCATCGCCGCCAGCACCGGGCCGGGGGTCAGGAGCAGGGTGAGCCCGAGGGTGGCTTCGGGCGAAGGGTCCGGGGTCTCGATGGGCGGCGTCGGGCGCAGGAACCACTTGGCGCCGGTCAGCCCGATGACCACCGCGGCGCCCAGCCGGAGGGTGGGGGTGCTGAGGTCGAGGGCATCGAGCAGGGGCCCGGTGAGCAGGCCGATCGCGACGAGGACGGCCGTGGCCGCGGCCACCGCCCGGGCCACCACGGCCTGCCACCGCGACGAGGCCCGGTCCCCCCAGGCGGCGGCCCGAGCCACCCCGGGGGCGTTCACCACCAGCGTCATCGCCAGCACTGCAGCCGCCCAGTCGCTCATGGCGGCGACCCGGTGCCGGAGAGGAGTCGCTCGGTGAAGATGAGCCCGCTCAGCACGTGCTGCTGCCCATCGACCCGCGTCACCCCACCCACGAAGAACCCACCGTCGACAGCGGGATCGCCGGTGCCGTCACGCTGCTTGGCCACCATGCGACCGGCGCCGCAGGTCAGCCGGTCGCCCAGGTCGTCGGCGACGTCTGCCAAGCGGGCGTCGGCTATCGCCAGGCCGTGGATCATGGCCAGCCCCTCCAGCCAGGTGCCCTGCCCCGCGGCCACCGGCTCCGGGGCGTGGACCAGCCCGTCGATCCCCCCGTTGCGCTGGGACTCCCAGCGGACCGCCACGCCCCACTGGGCCCCGAGGCGGCGGGCGTAGCTGACGTGGGTGTCCGACAGGCCCCAGGCCCGCATCTCGTTCAGGGCATAGGCCGCCCACTGGTCGGCCCAGGGCCGGGGCCACACGTCCTCCTCCTCGTCGCGCACCGTGGCCACGTACTGGAGGGTGCGCCGGGCCGGCTCGTCCCAGCCCTCGTCGGGCCAGGTGTTGTGGAGCAGGGCCAGGGCCCACAAGGCCTCGCCGGTGGCGAAGAGCGACGTCTCTTCCGGCACGGGCGCGCCGGTGCCCGGGTCCCAGAAGTTGAGCATGCTGCCGTCGGGGCGCTGCTGGCCCACCATCATCCGCCCCAGGGCCCGCAGGAGCTCGTCGTGGGCGGTGTCGCCCGTGGCCTGTCGGCGATGAACCAGCCCCACCGCGACCAACGCCGCAGTGCCGAGCTTGGCCCGGCTCGTGGGCGAGGGGGCGACGGCTGCGATCGTTCCGTCCCCCACCTGGCGGTCCAGCAGCCAGCCCAACGCTCGGTCCGCGGCAGGCAGGTAGCGGTCCTCGCCCGCGAGCACGAATTGGTACAGCGACATGGTGGTGCCGGCGTGGCGCACCAGGTTGTAGGGGGCGCCGGTGGGCCCGCCCACGTCGAGGTCCCAGTCGTAGAGGTAGCGCCCGTCGTCGAACTGGTTGGTGACGATCCAGTCGGCGGCGCCGACGGCGGCCCGATGAACGGAGTCGGCGGTGATCGGTGGGCAGACCTCGGGCGCCAGCAGGGTGAGTCGTAGGCCCACGACGGTCACGGCCCAGACCAGCACCCAGGTCACCAGACGCCGTGGCCGTCCCATGGATCCGGCAAGCTACCGGGGGGCGGCCGTCTGGTCGATTCAGCCGGCGTTCTGGTCGTACAGGCGGGGGCGGTGGGGCGGGTGCTGGTGACGGTGGAGCCGCACCGGCGCCAGATCGCGGTCCCGGTCGAGCGGCAGTGTCGCCGGGGCGCTCGTCTCGCCGCCGGCTCCGGCGTCGAGGCTCCGGGCCCCGCGGGGAGGCGGCTCCCGGTCGCTCAACCAGGCCTCGAAGTCCGCAGCCGGCAAGGGTCGGGAGTGGTAGTAGCCCTGGGAGTACTCGCAGCCCAGCCGGCGCAGTTCCTTGAGCTGGCGCTCGGTTTCCACCCCTTCGGCCACGATCTCGAAATCGAGCGCGGCGGCCAGGCCGACGATGCCGGTGACCAGGGCGGTGTCCTCGGCCTGCAAGCCCAGCCCGTCGATGAAGGCCTTGTCCACCTTCATGGCCCGGGCCGGGAGCCGCTTCAGGTAGGCCAGCGACGAGTAACCGGTCCCGAAGTCGTCGATGGCGATCCGCACCCCGAGGTCACGCAGGCGCTCGAGGATGACCATGGTGTCGGCGGCCTCGGTCATCAGCGTGCTCTCGGTGATCTCGAGGGTCAGCCGGGCCGGGTCGAAACCGTGCCGGCTGAGCGCAGCATGCACCCGCTGCTCCAACGACGGGTCGTTCAGCTGGTGGCCCGAGACGTTCACGCTGATCCCCAGGGCCCGGCGGGTCATCCGCCGCGTGTTCCACACCGCGGCCTGGGCGATCGCGGTGTCGAGGACCCAGGCCCCGATCGGGACGATGAGCCCGTTCTGCTCGGCGATCGGGATGAAGACGTCGGGAGGGACCATCCCCCGCTCGGGGTGGTGCCAGCGCAGCAGGGCCTCGGCGCCGACGACACGGCCGGTCATGACGTCCATGATGGGCTGGTAGTGCAGTTCGAGCTGGTCCCGCTCGATGGCCTGGCGCAGGTCGCTGGCGATCTCGATGCGGTCCGCCGCCTGATGCTCCAGCGACTCGTCGTAGATGGCGATGCAGTTCTTGCCCTGGCGCTTGGCCTCGTACATGGCGATGTCGGCAGCCTTCAAGATGCTGTCCGCCTGCATGGCCTCGGGGTCGGTGGTGGTGGCGATGCCGATGCTGACCGTGATCATCAGCTCCTTGCCGTCGAGCTCGACCGGATCGGCGAAGGCCAGGCTCAGCAGGTGGCGCAGCTGGTCGTGTCCGGCGTCGGGTTCGGCCTCCACGGCCACCACGAACTCGTCGCCGCCGAAGCGGGCCACCAGGCCGTGGTCGCCGATGGCGTGGTCGAGACGCCGGGCGATGGTGCGCAGCACCGCGTCGCCGTGGTCGTGGCCCAGGGCGTCGTTGATCGGCTTGAAGTTGTCGAGGTCCAAGAAGGCCACCATGAGCTGGCGTTCCCGGTCGGCGCTGGCGATGGCGTCGACCCGGTCCACGAATGACTGGCGGTTCGACAGCCCGGTCAGGGGGTCGACCGCCGAGCGCCCGGCCAGAGCCTCCTCGTGGCGCTGCTGGTGGGTCAGGTCGTGGAGGGTGACCACGATGCCTGCGCCCGGCGCATCGACGAGCGCGAGCGCGGCCTCGACGGCGATCGGTCGTCCGGCCTGGCCGAGCATCCTGAGCCGCATCGTCGTCGGTGTCCGGGTGACCCGGGCCAGCTCTCCGGCGAGGTCGTCGGCGGTGTCGGGATGCGCCAGGGTCCGGATGTCGACCCCGACCAGGTCGCCGGGCGGTCGACCGAGCAGCGCCTCGGCGGCAGGGTTGGCGTGCGCCACGCAGAGCTGACGGTCGAGGACCAGGACCGACTCGCCCATGGCGGCGAGGACGTCTGCCGAAGCGACCGGGCCGCTGTCGCCCGTGTCGGCAACAGGGATCGCGTACACGATCACGAGGCGCTGGGATCCGTTCGGGGCCACCCCGACGAGGGTGACGGTGGCGCGGAGCCCGCCGATCAGGCGATCCGGGGCCGGCTCGATCTCGACGGTCTCGCCCGAGTGCGCGCCGGTCAGGTGCTGCTCGATGAGCTCCACGAGCGGGTCGGACATGCACACTGCAGGGGTCCGGCGCATCAGGTCACCCAGGTTGGCGCCACACATCATCGACCAGCGCTCGTTGGCCCCGACGATGGTGAGCGCGCCCGCCACCTCGCGCACCACCAGGCTCGGGATCGCCGAGGCATGCAGCACGCTGGGGAGATGGTCGGTCGGGATGGCCCCCTCATACGCGCGCTCGAGTCCCACGGGCCACCATCGGCCCCGCGCGAGGTGAGTTGAGCCTGGTAGGAGGGTCGTCCCCGTTACTGGAGCGAAAGGCCCAGGAGCCGCCACACCCCGGGACCGCCGAGGTGGTCATCGGCCTCGCTGCGGCCCGGCAGGTTCCTGCTCTGGAAGTGGGTGGTGACCGCCATGGCCGATCCGCTGTCGCCCCGAACGATCACCATCAGGCCGGCTCGGCTGCGCTGGCCGATGCCCTCGCCCGGCACCCCGATGGCCAGGTCGCCACAGCCGTCGCCATCGATGTCGCCCGACGCGAGCGAGGCTCCCACCTGGTCGCCCGCCTCGGCGCGGCCCGGCAGGCCGCCGCCCCCCTGGGCGAAGGACGCCAGCGGGCCTGCCATGCCCGACGCCGAGCCGGCGATGACGCCGACCCAACCGCTGTTGGCGGCACCCTCGCCGGGGGCACCGACCGCGAGGTCGTCGAAGCCGTCACAGTTCAGGTCGACCGCGGCGAGCGCGGCCCCGACGTTGTGGTCCGGGCCGATCGTGCCCGCCAACCCTCCGTCGGTCTGGTAGTGCACGGTGGTGACGTCGAGGCCCGACCGGGACCCGAAGGCCACGCTCACCGCACCGGCATCGCCGCCGCCGGTGAGGTCCTCCGACGGAGCCCCTGCGGCCAGGTCGTCGCAGCCGTCGCCGTTGAAGTCGCCGGCAGCGAGGGCGGTGCCGACCCGGTCCCGGGCCTCCAGGATGCCTGCCAGCCCGGAGGTCTGGTAGATCGTGACCGGGTCCGGTCCCAGACCGGCCGCGGATCCGTGGACCAGGCTGACGGCCCCGGCCTGGCTGGCTCCCTCGACGGACTCGCCGGGGGCGCCGACCGCGAGGTCGTCGAAGCCGTCGCAGTTGAAGTCGCCGGCAGCGAGCGCCGCGCCGACGTAGTCACCGGCCTCGGTGGCCCCGGCCAGGCCGTTGCCCTGGTACAGGAGCCCGTTCGAGGTGCGCGACGACCGCCCGAAACCGCCCGTGCCCCCGTAGACCACCATCACCCCGCCGGCGGTGCCCAGCTGGCCGATGGCCTCGCCGGGTGCGCCCACGGCCAGGTCGTCGCAGCCGTCGCCGTTGAAGTCGCCGGCAGCCAGCGAGGCGCCGAACAGGTCGCCGGCCTCGACGGGATCCGCCAGGCCCCACTTGCCCTGACGGATCACCACGGGGCGGTTGTTCACATCGCGGCGGCTGCCGTAGCTGACCGAGACCACGCCCGCATTGCCGGTCCTGCCCACGGACTCGCCCGGAGCGCCCAGAGCCAGGTCGTCGCGGCCGTCACAGTCGAAGTCGCCCGAGGTCACCGCCGCGCCCAGCATGTCTCCGGGCTCGGCCCGGCCGCGCAGCTCCTTGCCCTGGCGCAACGACTCGGTGGCGCCAGGTCCGGCGGTGCTCCCGTAGACGACGGCCGCAGTGCCGGCGTCCCGGCGCCGGCGGATGTCCTCGCCCGCGACCCCGACGGCCAGGTCGGCACGGCCGTCGGCATCGAAGTCACCGAAGGCCAGCCCGACGGAGCCGCCCGGCCCCTCGGTCGGCACCGGTGGCGGGGGAACGTCGGGGTTGGGGCCACCCAGGCACGCGTAGCCGTCGTTGCGGAGCAGGGTGCCGTGGGGGACGGCTTGCCAGTCGTCGGTGCCGAGCACGTCGGGATAGCGCACCACGGTGTCGCCGTGGCAGGCCAGCATGGGGCCGAAGAAGATGCGCCGGGTGATGCTCAGCGGGTGGTCGATCTCGTCGTAGTGCAGGTGGGAGCCCCCGCTGCCGCTGGTGCCGCTGTTGCCGGCGTAGCCGACCAGCTGGCCTGCGGCGATGGGGGCCCCGATCTCGATCCCGGGGGCGATCGACGCCAGGTGGATGTAGCGGCTGAAGTGGGTGCCGTGGTCGACGGCGACGTAGTTGCCAGCCCGGTTGTTGCAGCCGCCGTCACCACCCTGGGGAGCACAGCCGTCGTCGGTCCAGCCGACCACGCCGGGGCCGGCCGCGAAGACCGGCTCGTTGAGATCCATGTCGATGTCGATGGCCCAGCCCCGGTGGTGGGAGGCACACGGTCCGGCGCCGCCGGTGGCCGCGGTGCACCACATGCGCCGCTCGCCGACGAAGGGGGCCCAGTCACTGTGGTTCTGCTCCTGGGCTGCGGCCGGATCGACGGGGGACAGGTCGGTGCGGATCGGCAGCAGGGCCAGCGCGACCGCGCCCAGGACGAGCAGGTGGGCGATCGGTCGTCGGATCCTCATGGCGTGCCTCGGCGGTCCGCCCGGCGCTGGGCGCCGGGAGCCATCCCCGTTATCGGCGCTGGCACCGCGATCTGAAGATGCACTTCACCCGATCCTTCGGACAGCCTGATCCGGAAGCATTCGGTCGACACCCGGCCCAGGTTGCGGACGCGTGGCTTCGCAACGCAAATGCAATGTGCGACGCTATCGCCATCTCCGCCGCTGCGCCAGTCGCCCCCGAGCGGGCGCAGGTGGTCGGGGGAGCCGGGCTCCCGGTAGGATCACCGGGTTCGAGGCCCGTCCCCCGTGGCCCCGATCTCCCGTAGCGAGGTACCCATGTCCAGGATCTGTCAGGTGACCGGGCGCAAGCCGGCCTTCGGCAACAACGTCTCGCACTCGCACCGCAAGACCCGGCGTCGCTGGAACCCCAACATCCAACGGCACCGCTTCTGGATCCCGAGCGAGAAGCGATGGGTCACCCTCACGGTGAGCGCCAAGGGCCTCAAGACCATCAACAAGCACGGAATCGAGCGTGTCATCGCCGACATCCGCAACCGCGGGGAGAAGATCTGATGCCTGCCGGTAGCGACAAGCGCCCCAACATCAAGCTCAAGTCCACCGCCGGGACCGGCTACACCTACATCACCAACAAGAACAAGGTGAACAACCGCGAGCGGATCGAGCTGAAGAAGTACGACCCGGTGGTCCGCAAGCACGTCATCTTCAAAGAGGAGAAGTAGCGGCGGCCCTACCAGGCGCCCACCGCTGGGTATGACCTCGCTCAGCGTCGATGAACAGCGGGAGACCCTGACCGCAGCCGTCATGGCCGACGACGTCGCCGCGGCCCTCTGGGAGCTGGTCGACTCGGGTCTGGCCGACACAATCGTCCCGGAGCTGCCGGCGCTGCGCCTCGAACAGGACCCCATCCACCGGCACAAGGACGTGTTGTCCCACACGATCGCGGTGACGGCCAAGACCGAGGCCGACCTCCGGTTGCGGCTGGCGGCGCTGTTCCATGACGTGGGCAAGCCCGCCACCCGCTCCTACGAGCACGGCGGGGTCACCTTCCGGCACCACGAAGCCGTCGGAGCCAAGATGGCCAAGCGCCGGTTGCGGACCCTCGAGTACCCGGAGCCGGTGGTGGAGGACGTGTCGGAGCTGGTCCGGCTCTCCGGGCGATTCAAGGGGTTCGCGGACGGCTGGGGCGACAGCGCCGTCCGACGCTACGCCCGCGACGCCGGCCACCTCCTGGGCCTGCTCAACGCCCTGGTCCGCAGCGACTGCACCACCCGCAACGAGCAGCGCCGGATCGAGCTGCAGCACCACGTCGACGAGCTCGAGCACCGCATCGCCGAGCTCGCCGAGGCGGACCGGCGTGCCGCCGAGCGCCCGCTCCTCGACGGTGACGAGGTCATGGCCCGGTTGGGGATCGAGCCCGGCCCCCTGGTGGGGGAGGCCATGGCGTTCCTGCTGGACCTCAAGCGCCGCGAGCCGGATCTCGATCGAGCCGCCACAGAGGAGCGCCTCGACGCCTGGTACGCCGAGCGCCGCTGACGCCTGGCCGAGCCCCGGCTTCGACGCCGGTCGAGCGGGCCGCATGGGCCGGTCGGCCTAGGTCGACTCATCCATGTTAGGGCCGGACCGATTGGGGGCCATGATGCCGATGACGTACGGGCGCCTCGCGGGGCTCGCCACCCTCCTGGTGGTGCTCGCGGCCGGCCCAGCAGGGGCCCAGGGCGTGATCGAGGTGCCCCGCGGCGGTGACGTCGTGGTCCAGAACAGCACCGAGTGCGCTCCCAACACCGACGTCCTGGTGTCCTTCGTCGCCCCGGGCGCGAGCCCGGTCCGGGTCGGTGGAGCCGTGAGCGACCTCGACGGCCACTTCGCGTCCTCGGTCACCATCCCCACCGACGCGCCGCTCGGCGCCGCCACCATCGTGGTCGACTGCGATGTCGTCGACGGTGTGCTGGTCTACGACGTCTCGGTCGTCGAGGCGACGTCGTCGAGCTTGATCCCGACAGTCCCCTCATCGGCGGTGGCGATCGGGCTGGGCGCGCTCGCAGTCGTGGTCCTCGGCGCACTGGTCCTCGGCCGCCTCAAGCGGCGCGCCGACGCCCCGCCCACGCTGGTCGCGGCCGAGCCCACCCCCACGGCCGACGCCGCCGGCGAATCCGCATCCGGCGATGCCGATCCCGTCCCCGCCAGCGCCGACGCCCAGGACGAGGCTGGGGCCAGCGAGGAGCACCAGGAGGACGAGCCCGAGTACTGGTTCTGGGGTGCCGAGACCGAACGGGGCCCCGTCAAGCGGCTGGCCTGCCTGACCGATCACCACTTCTTCCTGCACGAGGTGCCCGCCGACCGGTTCAGCGAGCTGCTCGAGGTCCTTTCCGTGAACGGTCCCGAGCGGGCCCTGTCCGACGCATTCTTCCGGGTGGCCGTCGCCGACATCGACGAGATCCGGCATCGCCGCACCGAGATCCGGGTGGTCCATCACACCGGCGACGGCGTCGTGGCCCAGACCATCGATCTGGCCACCGAGGTCGACGGCGTCGTCGACCTGCTCAGCCGCCGGGTGCCGGTGATCGCCGATACCGCAGCACCCGCATCCACGACCTGATGGGTCTCGCGGGGGCCGGCCCCGCGCACCCGCACCTGGGCTCCCTGACGCCACGCTGGGTGGGCTTCATCGCGCGGACGGTCACTGGCGGCTGTGCCAGGCGTCCCGCTCTCGTCGCGGTGGGGATTTCCGCCCATGGGGACCGGGGGTCGGGCGCTGGGATAATCGTCCCTCGTGGGGAACACATCACGGGACGTGGCCGTCGGGACCGAGGACGTACGCCAGGGGGTCCCGCTGATGACCGCCCCGGACCCGCACCGCGTTGGTACAACCACGGGCCGGGGCGATACCATCCCGCCGGAGGGCACCTCGGATCCAGGCGGGATCGAGGAGAAGGGCGACAGCGTGACCGCAACGCAGGATTCTGTTGATCTGGCGACGCACACCCCGATCGCGGTGCCGCTGGTCGACTCGCCCATCTCGCGCCGCTTCAACGTGCCCAGGGTGGTCCTGATCGTCATCGACGCCATGGCGATGGCCCTGGCCTGGGGCATCGCCCTGCTGACCCCCTTCGACTGGCCCAACACCACCCGCTCCTGGGTGGTCATCGCCCTGTCCATCGGGCTCACTGCGGCCTTGCTGCGAACCTTCGGTCTCTACAAGTCCCGGGTCTCGAGCGTCAGGTCGGCCGAGCTCGCTGGCATCAGCCGGGTCGCGGCCATCGTGTTGCCCAGCATCGTGTTCCTCGATCGCCTGGCGACCAACGAGCTCCACCTGGGCGTCGACATCACCGCCGGGATCGCCACCTTCGCGCTGCTCATCGTGGGCCGCAGCGTCTTCGACGGTTGGATCCGTCACGCCCGGGCCCAGGGCAGGTACACCCGCTCGGTGGTGATCGTGGGCGCCGGCCCCGGAGCCAAGGACCTGATGGAGATGCTGTCGGACCACGAGGAGGCCGGTTACCGGGTCAAGGGCGTCGTCGCCCGCCGCAACGGCACCATGGCCTGCAGCGAGTGGCTCGGCGAGCCCGGCGACGTGCTCCGGGCCATGGCCACGGTCGGCGCCAATGGCGCGTTCGTGGTGGTCGACGAGCTGACCCCGGCGGACCGGTCCTACGTCGTCGAGCAGCTCGCCTCGGCTGGCCACCACGTGCACCTCACCATGGGGATCGCCGGCATCGCGTCACAGCGGGTGCAGCTGGCCCCGGTGGTCCACGAGCCCCTCCTGTACGTGGACCGGCCGACGCTGAAGCGCTGGCAGCTCACCTCCAAGCGGGTACTCGACGTGCTGGTCGCCTCGCTGGTCCTCCTGCTGGCGTCGCCCGTGATGGCCCTGGCCGCGCTGCTCATCAAGCTCGAGGACCGGGGACCGGTGTTCTTCCGACAGGATCGAGTGGGGCTCGGCGGCCGCACATTCAAGCTCTGGAAGCTGCGCAC